>JABIRQ010000487.1 GCA_018699755.1 Rhodospirillaceae bacterium
CCGGCGACCATCGTCATGCCCAAGGACGCGCCAGCCATCAAGATGGCCAATACCAAAGCCTACGGCGCGACGGTCGTGACCTACGACCGCCATACCGAAAACCGCGAGGCGATCGGTCAGGCCATCGCGGAGGAACGGGGGCTGACCCTGGTCCGGCCCTATGACGACGCGCGGGTCATCGCGGGCCAGGGCACGGCCGGCCTCGAACTCATCGAGCAGGCCCTCGAAATCGGCGCACAGCCCGACCTCGTGCTTTGCCCGGCCGGGGGTGGCGGCCTGATCGCCGGGGTCTCGACCGCCGTGCAGGCGGCGGTACCGGGCCTGGCGGTCTATGCCTGCGAACCCGAAGGCTTCGACGACACCGCGCGCTCCCTGGTCGCGGGCAAGCGTCTCGCCAACGATCCCGCCGCGCGCTCCTGCTGCGACGCGCTGCTCGCCCCCATGCCGGGGGAGATCACCTTCGAGATCAACCGCAAGACCCTCGCCGGCGGCCTGGTCGTGAAAGACTACGAAGTCGCCCTGGCCATGGTCGCGGCCTTCAAATACCTCAAGATCGTGGTCGAGCCCGGCGGCGCGGTCGCCCTGGCCGCCGCCCTGACCGGCAAACTCGACATCAAGGGCAAGACGGTTGCCGTGGTCTGTTCGGGCGGCAATATCGACCCGGAGAGCTACCGCGCTGTCCTGGCCGAGGCCGGAGCGGCCTGAGGGCCGGATCTGGCCATGCCCGCGGACCCGGCCGCCTTCCTGCGCGACCATCCTGAACCCGCCTGGGTCGACCTGCTCGTGCCGGACCTGGCCGGGCGCCTGAAGGGGCGGCGTTTGGCCGCCGACCGCCTGGATTCGGCCTGCGCCGGAGGCGAAGCTCTCTCGCCCTGCCATCTGGGTGCGGAGGAAGACGCGGCCCCCGTTTCCTGTCGACCGATCGCCGAGCCCGCGCCGGTGCCTTGGGCGGCGGAGGACGCGGCCCAGATTTTCTGCGTGCCGGACGATCCGGCCTGGAACACGCGGGCGGTGCTGGAGCGACAGGCGAAAGCGGATCACGGCGTATCGGGATTCGAGGCCCGGATCGAACTGCATCTGTTCGAGCAGGGCGATCCGGTGGCGCCCCCCCGCCCGTTCTCGAGCGCCAACGAGGCGCGGGGCGCGCTCAATGCGCTAGACCCGGCCGGTGATATCTGGGCCGGCTTGCTCGCCGCCTCGGAAATCCAGAATCTCGGCATCACAGGGATCGAAAGCGCCGAAGGCGAAGGCCGCTACCGCATGCGCCTGTCCCCGGATGCCTGCCCGATGCGCCTCGCCGACCGGGTCCTGCTGGCCCGCCGGGCGGCGGCCGGCATCGCGGCGCGAGCAGGCCTGATCGCCAGCTTCATGAGCGTGCCTTTCACGGCGGCAATCCCCGTCCGCCTGACCTTCCGCCTCGACTTCGCGAACGACGCCCAAGCCGCGCGCGCCGCCGAGATCCTGGGCGATGGTCCCGGCGTGGCCCTGCCGCTCTTCGCCGCGAACG
The DNA here is from genome assembly GCA_018699755.1 of Rhodospirillaceae bacterium. Taxonomy (GTDB): domain Bacteria; phylum Pseudomonadota; class Alphaproteobacteria; order CADEGL01; family CADEGL01; genus JABIRQ01. Next base: position 1,508 of record JABIRQ010000487.1, read on the forward strand.
CCAACGCATTTCGCCTTTTCGCCGAGAGCGCCGCCCCGCCGCCGGAGGTGGAAGGCCGGGCGCTGGTCCACGGCCTCTCCGGCGCCGACGCGAACCCCTATACCGCTCTGGCGGCCATCCTGGCCGGCATCGCATCGCCGGCGGGCGCCGATAGCGCCGTCCCCGCAAGCTACGACCGCGCCCTGGACCGTTTCGCCGACAGTGGGCAAATGGGCGACCTGCTATGGCGCGAGCTGCACGGGAATCTGGTGCGCCAGCGCCGCGCCGAGCAGGCGGGGCTTGCGGCGGCGATCCGTCCGCTCGAATATCTCTGGTATCTTCACACGGTCTGACGGACCGGAAACGAAAACGTGGCAGGGGGAACGCAACGATGACTGAAATGACCCGGGTCAGCACGGATATCGATTACGACAAGAATGGCAAGCAGCATGGCCATCTCTCCGTGCCCAACTCGCGCGACAATTCGGGTTGGGGCACCCTTCTCATGCCCATCACCGTGATCAAGAACGGAGAAGGACCGACCCTGCTGCTCTCGGGCGGCAATCACGGCGACGAATACGAAGGACCCGTCGCCTTGATGAAGCTGATCCGCGCGCTCGACCCCTCGGAGATCAAGGGCAAGATCATCGTCATCCCAGGGCTCAACTATCCGGCCTTCCTGGCGGGCAAGCGCCTGTCGCCGATCGACGGCAAGAACATGAACCGGATCTTCCCCGGCAAATACGACGGCACGATCAGCGAGGTCATCGCCCATTACGTCTATCACTACGTCCTGCCGCAGATCGACGCCTGCTACGACCTGCATTCGGGCGGCTATTCCATGTTCATGGTGCCCTCGGCCATGTGTCACTACCTCGAGGACAAGGACCTGATGGCACGCCATATCGAGGCGCTGAAGGCGTTCCGCGCACCGATGATGCTGATCGCCGAGGAACTGGACGTCGCCGGCATGCTGGACACGGCCGTCGAGGAGATGGGCAAGGTCTTCATCGGCACGGAGCTGGGCGGCGGCGCGATTCTGACGCCGGAAAGCGTCAAGGTGGCCGAGACGGGTATCCGCAACGTCCTCAAGCATTTCGGCATGATGGAAGGCGAGCCGGTGACGCCGACGTGGCGCGGCCAGACCGAAGCCAAGCTCTACGAGATCCCGGATCTGGGCTATTTCTGCCAGGCTAAGGCGGACGGGCTCTACGAGCCCTTCTACGAGATCGGCGACTGGGTCGAGGAAGGCGCGCCGGTCGGACAGATCCATTTCCCGCAATCGCCGGAGCACGACGCCATGGTCGTGGCCCCCAAGAAGGGCGGCCGGATATGGTGCCGCCGCGCGCCGGGCATGGTCGAAAAGGGCGACGCGGTCGCAGTCCTGGCGATCGAGTCCGAGAAATAGCGCCTAGCGACGCCGGACAGCTGGCGTGAAGCCGGGCCCCGCGCCCCGGCTGGCCTTCTATTACGCCGCCGTATTCGGCCATATCGGCATCCAGCTTCCCTTCTGGCCGATCTGGCTGGATTCGCGGGGCCTGGACGCGGCCGAAATCGGGTTGTTCTTCTCCGCCGCCCTCTGGGTCAAGACGATCAGCAACCCGCTGATCGGTGGCGCGGTGGACCGGACGGGGGAGCGGCGACGGCCGATGATCCTGTTCGCCGCCCTCTCCCTGGCGGGCTACGCCCTCTACCCCTTCGTCCAGGGATTCTGGCAGGTCCTCACCATCGGCATGTTAACGGGCGCGACCCTCTCGGCCCTGATGCCGCTGGGCGAGAGCCTGACCATGCGCCTGGCCTACGAAAAAGGTATGGATTACGGGCGCATCCGGCTCTGGGGCTCGGTCGCCTTCGTCCTGGGCGCCTTCGGCGCGGGCTCCTACCTCGAAGGACGCGATCCGGACACGGTGCTTTGGCTCCTGCTCGGCACCTTGACGGTGCTTCTGCTGGCCTGCGCCACCGTGCCGGACCACCGGCAGCCCAAACCGGCCGGCGGCGGGTTCCCCGTCCTCACCCTGCTGCGCCGGCCCCGCTTCGCCCTGTTCATCGCCGCCTGCGGCATGCTGCAGGCGAGCCATGCGGTCTATTATGGCTTCGCGACCCTGCATTGGCGGGCGGCGGGAATTTCGGATGTCGCGATCGGCCTGCTCTGGGCCGAGGGCGTGGCGGTCGAGGTCGCGCTCTTCGCCGCGAGCAATAGGGCGGTGGCGCGGTTCGGACCTGTCGGACTGATGCTGTTGGCCGCCGGCGCCGGCGTGCTGCGCTGGAGCGTGACGGCCTGGACGGTCGAGCTTGGCCCCCTGATCGCGGTCCAGGCGCTGCATGCCCTAACCTTCGGCGCGGCCCATCTGGGGGCGATGCACTATATCCAACGCACCGTACCGGGCGCGCAGAGCGCCTCGGCCCAATCCCTCTATTCGGCGATCGGGATGGGCTTGGTGGTCGGTTTGGCGATGGCCGTATCGGGCCTGCTCTATGAAGACGCAGGCGGCGGCGCGTTCCTGGCGATGGCCGCCCTCAGTCTCGCGGGCGGCGTCCTGTGCCTAATGCTGCGCCGCGCCGGAGAGCCGCAGCCTCTTTCCTGACGACGATCAGCAGGCGGGCTTGGCCAGCGGTTCGATCCGATCGAGCACGGCGTCGATAACGAAATCGCCGTAGTCCATCTGGAGGCCGCGGGCCACGCCGTTCTCAAGCAGCTCGACACCCAATTCGTAGTGAGGCTCCGGCGCCTCGCCGAGAAAGTCGAAAAAAGCCAAGCGCATGCGCCAACCGCGCACCCCGGCGACGAGGTCCGACACGCCGCCCGCGGCAGGGCCGGTCTCGCGGCCGATCACCGCATTGACCCGCGCCGCGCCGTCCTCGGTCGCGCCGTCGAACAGGGTCACATAGAGAAACGGATCGCTCGCCCGAGCCCGCTCGATCAGCGCAATGGTGTGAGACGTCGGAAACATTGAACCCGACGGCAGGGCCATGGTTCGCCCTTCGGGCTCGGAATAACGCGCCTCACCCGCGCCCTGGGCGTCGAGGGTGGCTTCCCCGGCAAAGGATTCCGCGACCTCGCCGTCACGTTTGCTGCTGACCCGGAAACTGTACTCCCGTCCGTCCAGGCTCTCCCAACTCGTATAGGCGGTTTCGCTGCGCAGGTCATCGCCGTTGGCCAAAGCGAGGTCGAGCGCGATGCGCTGCTGCACCGTCCACCCCTCGCAGGAGGCGTCCCATTCGATCACCATCGCGCCCCGGGCGCCCTCGACACCGCTGCCCATATCCGCCCGCTCCAGGCTCAGCACATAGGCCGCGCGGTGCGGCACGAGGTCGATGCCGCCAGCCTGGGCGGGCATAGCGGCGCAGACCAGGGCGAAGCCCAGAGCCAGGGCGGAAAAATCCAACGAAATCGGACGGAAATACCCAATCGGTGCATGCATGGCCGCAATCTATGGCATGCGGGCGGGTCGCGCGAATACAATCCGCCCTCCGCCCGAAAAGGTACCCCCGACGGAGAGCCGCAGCCCATGACCGCACGTCCCCGCATCCTCGTGACCAGAAAAATTACCGACCCGGCGGAGGCGCGGCTCGAGGCATTGTTCGACGCCCGCTTCAACCCCAAAGACCGGACCTATTCGGGAGACGAATTGGTCGCCCTGGCAGAAGGCCGGGACGGACTGCTGGTCGCGGCGGGCGACCCGCTGAACGCAAAGGTGATCGGCGCCCTGCCCGACAGCGTGCGGATCATCGCCACCCTGTCGGTCGGGCACGAGCATATCGACCTGGACGCCGCCCGGGCCCGAGGCATCCCCGTGACCACGACCCCCGGCGGGCTCGACAACGCCACGGCCGAAATGGCGATGATGCTGATCCTGTGCGCCGCGCGGCGGGCCAACGAAGGTTTCCGCTTGGTGCGCGAGGACCGCTGGACCGGCTGGACACCGACCATGATGCTGGGCACGGAGGTCACCGGAAAACGTCTCGGCATCGTCGGGATGGGCCGCATCGGCCAGGCCCTGGCGCGCATGGCCAGAGGGTTTTCGATGGAGATCCATTACCACAACCGATCCCGCCTCGCGCCCGAAGCAGAGAGCGGCGCAACCTACCACCGGGACCCGGACTCGCTGCTCGAAGTCAGCGATTTCCTCTCCCTCAACTGCCCGCTGACTCCACAGACAACCGGTTTCCTGAACGTCGAGCGCATCGCGAAACTGCCGGACCGCGCCGTGGTCGTGAACACCGCGCGCGGCGGCGTGGTCGAGGATACCGCACTGATCGCCGCCCTGCGCAGCGGCAAGCTGGCCGCGGCGGGCCTCGACGTCTTTACCGGCGAGCCGAAGATCGACCCCGCCTACCGGGCGCTCGACAACGTTTTCGTGATGCCCCATCTGGGGAGCGCCACGCGCGAGGCCCGCGACGCCATGGGCTTCAAATGCGCGGAAAACCTGTTGGCGTTCTTCGAGGGCCGCGAACCGCCGGACCGCGTCGCCTGATCGAGCGTTATCGAGGAGCCGACTGGGCTCTAAAGGCGCGCGATCCAGGCGTCCACGACCCCGGCGCCGACGGCTTGCTCGCGCCGGGTCCGGGCCTCGTCCGAGGTGAAGGGGCCGGCAACCACCCGGAAGCGGGCCTGGCCGCCGACTTCGGCAGCGCGCACATGCGCAACAAGGTCTCCATACCCTGCCGCCACCAGGTTCGCCTGCTCCGGCGCCGTAAAACTGCCGAGCACGAGATAGACGCCGTCATCCGATCGGGCGGCTGATTTCTCGCTCGATTCGGACAACCCATCCGCCCAGCTTTCCTGGTCCGCCGCCGCCGGGACGACGGTCGCCGTCGACACCGCCGACATCTCCGCCCGCGCGAGGCGCGCGACCTGACCCATCGACGGCGTGACCGCGGCCGCAAAGGACTGCAGCGCGACGGCCGGCGCGTCCGCACCCGGAATCAGCGGCATCATATCACCCGCATCGAAGGGCAGACCCGAAACGGGC
>JABIRQ010000491.1 GCA_018699755.1 Rhodospirillaceae bacterium
GCCGCCGCCGAAGGGGAAGGACATCGAAAACAGGTTGCCCAGGACCGGAACGCGGCCGAAAATCCGATGGCTCAGGGTCAGGCGATGGGCCGCGCCCCAGGTCCAATTCGCCGGGTCCGCGCCCTGGGCCGCGGCAATGTCCGCGACGGCCTGTTCGAGGGCGCGGGTCGCTTGGATCGCGCAGGTCTCGACCGTCTCCGTCGTGTCCCGGTCGTCGCACCAGCCGGTCGCCTCGGTCATGACACGCCTGACGGTGGCCGCGTTGAGGCCGCGATACTTGCCGTAGAGCGCGCCCAATTCGTCGCCCAGAAGCCTGGCTTCCAGGCCCCGATACCAGGCCTCGAAGATCAGCGGCTCGGCCTGGTCGACCGCCATCGCCCCGTCCCAGGCGCGAAGCCGGGCGAGGGCGTCCTTGGCCGCCGCCGACTCCGGGGCGGCGAGCCGCAGCATGATCGGCGACAGGTCGAGGGCCATGGCCGAGACGGTATCGGCCTGAGCGGCCGCCGAGTCGGCGAGGGTCTGGCGCGCCGCCGTATCGAGCAGCGCCTCGGCCCGCGTGGCGCGGTAGCGGGACGGCCAGGTGCGGCCGAGGAAATAGGGGTAGTCCAGCCCGACCGGGCGATTGTTGGCGTTGATCAGCAGGCCCTCGGCAGGGTCGAAGGCCCGCGGCAGGGCGTCGTAGGGAATGAAGCCGGTCCAGTCGCCGCGCCCGCTCGCGCCGTCGGCGGGCAGGAAGCCGTCGCCCCCTTCCCGGATCGGCAGGCTGCCGGGCGAAACGAAACCGATATGGCCCTCGGTGTCGGCATAGAAGATGTTCTGCTGCACGGCAGTGAAATCCGCCAGGGCGGCCTCGAACTCCGCCCAGTTCTGCGCCCGGTTGAGCGCCCAGAGAGCTGCGGCCGAGCGGTCCTCGTGACGCAGGTACGGGGCCGAAAGCGCGAGGACCGCATCGCCGGTCCTGTCCTGGTCGCTCAGTTCCAATGCGTCGCTGACCACCGGGCCGTGGCGGGTCTCGCGCACCGTCAGCAGGACGGGCTCCTGTCCCTCGACGCCGATCGCTTCCTCCCGGGTGTCGAAGGCCGCGCTGCCGCCGGGGATGAGATAGCGGGCCGGGTCCGCCGGGTCCGGCGTCTCGATGAACAGGTCCTCGACATCCGCTTCGCTTGAGGTGAAGCCCCAGGCGATATGGCGGTTGTGACCCAAGATGACGAAAGGCACGCCCGGCGCGGTCGCGCCCGCGACGTCGAGGCCCGGGGCCTCCATCCGCGCCATGTACCAGGTGCCGGGCAAGGCGACCCCCAGATGCGGGTCGTTCGCCAGCAGGGGCTTGCCGCTTCCGGTCCGGTCGCCGGAAAGCGCCCAGGCGTTCGACGCGCCGCCCGCCGCGATCTCGTCGAGCGGCCAGCCCGAGGGCGGGGCGAGGCGGTCGAGGCCGTTCGGGGAAGCGGTCGCCGCAATGGTCGTCGGCGCGTCCGGATCCCAGGCGGGAAACAGCAGGTCCAGGGCCTCGGGGCCAAGTTCGGCGGCGATGCGCAGGCGCAGCAGTTCGGTGCGCCAGTCGCGCGACAGGCGCATGGCCATCAGCTTGCCCCAGACCAGGGAATCGGCCGGCACCCAGGCTTCGGGCGAGTAGTCGAGGATCAGGAACTCCGGCGGCAGGGTCGCGCCATAGGCGGCCAGGCCGGCATTGACCCCGTCGGCATAGGCGATCAGGGCGGCCTGCACCTCGGGCCGCAATTCATGGAAGGTGAGTTCGGCGCGGCGGTAGAGCCCTAGGGTGCGGAACAGCGCGTCGATCTCGATCGTGGAATCGCCGACCACTTCCGACAGACGGCCTGCGCCCAGGCGGCGCATCACGTCCATCTGCCACAGCCGGTCCTGGGCATGGACGAGGCCGAGGGCGAAATAGGCATCGTCGGCACTTTGCGCCCGGATATGGGGAATGCCGTGCCGGTCGCGGAGGATCTCGACCTCTTCGCCCAGCCCGCGCACCGTGATCTCGCCATCGGTCTGCGGCAGGCTGGCCCGGAGCCAGAGCCACAGCCCGGCCGCGCCTATCAGGGTCAGGCCGAGAACGGTGACCAGCGCATAGAGCGCCCAGCGATAGCCCTTGCGGCGTGCCATACCGGTCTAGCGCCCGAAGTGTGGGGTGCGAGCAGGGTGACATGGAGTCGCGAGAGCGTGCACTAGCGGCCGCCAGACGAATCATAGGTGCCGGCGTAGCGTTCGCGCAGGGCGTTCTTCTGGACCTTGCCCATGGCGTTGCGCGGCAATTCGTCGATGAAGAAGACCCGCTTTGGCACCTTGAACATGGCGAGCTCGTCCTTGATCGCGGCGATGATTCCGGCTTCGTCCAGGGCCGCCCCGGCCTCGACTTTCACCACGGCGGTTACGCCCTCGCCGAAATCCTTGTGGGCCAAGCCGATGACGGCCGATTCGAGGACGCCGGGCAGGGCGTCGATCGCCAGTTCGACCTCCTTGGGATAGACGTTGAAGCCGCCCGAGATCACCAGGTCCTTGGATCGCCCGACGATCGCGACATAGCCGTCCTCGTCGATGACCGCCATGTCGCCGGTGATGAAAAAGCCGTCGGGCCGGAACTCCTCCGCCGTCTTCTCGGGCATCCGCCAATAGCCCTTGAACACGTTCGGACCCTTGATCTCCAGGATGCCGACCTCGCCGGTTTTCAGGATGTTTCCATTCTCGTCCGCGACCCGGGCCTGGACCCCGGGCAGGGGCGGGCCGACCTTGCCCGCGATCCGCTCGCCCCGCAGGGGGTTCGAGGTGATCATGCCCGCCTCGGTCATACCGTAGCGTTCGAGAACGGTATGGCCCGTGCGCGCGCTAAACTCCTCGAAAGTCTGGGGCAGAAGGGGGGCGGAGCCGGCGACGAACAGGCGCATCGCGCGGCAGGTCTCGGCCCCGAAATCCTCTTGTTCGAGCAGCCGGACATAGAGGGTCGGCACCCCCATGAAGACGGTTGCGCGGGGCAGCAGGTCCATCACCTGTCGCGGATCGAACTTGGCCAGGAAGATCATGGCCGTGCCGTTGAGCAGCACTGTGTTGGTCGCCACGAAGAGGCCGTGGGTGTGATAGATCGGCAGGGCGTGAAGCAGCACGTCCGAGGGTTCGAAGCCCCAGGCTTCGTGCAGGACCAGGGCGTTCGACGCCAGATTGCCGTGGCTCAGCATCGCGCCCTTGGAGCGGCCCGTCGTGCCGGAGGTGTAGAGGATGGCGGCGATGTCGTCGGCCTTTGCCGGTGCCGTCTCGCAGTCGGAGCCTTCGGCCGCCGCGCCTTCGGTCAGGCTGCCTGTGCCGTCCGCCCCCAAGGTCTCGACATGCGCGACCCCGGATTTTTCGGCCAAGTCCCGCGCCTCGGCCTCGGCGGCGGGATCGCAGACGAAGACCCGTGGCTCCGAATCGCCCAGGAAATAACCGATCTCTCCCGCCTTGTAGGCGGTGTTGAGGGGCAGGTAGATCGCACCCGCGCGCAGGCAGGCGAGATAGAGGAACAGGGCCTCGGGCGATTTCTCGACCTGCACCGCGACCCGCTCGCCGGGGGTCACGCCCAAGGCCCGCAGACGGTTGGCGATGCGTCCGCTTTCGGCCTTGAGATCGGCGTAGCTCCAGGTCTTGCCGCCCGGGATTTCGAGAAACGGCCGAGAACGATCCGCGGGAAAGCGGCTCTCGAACAGGCTGTACAGATTTTCGTTTGGCGCGGTCATGGGGTCAGAGCTTGATCTCGTAGGTCAGCCAAGGGGTCTTCTGGGAGATGCGGTCGTAGAAGCCGCGCCCGCGATAGTTGTCCTCGGCCGTGATCCAGCGGATGTTCGCCCAATCATGGGCGCGCCCATGGGCGACCATGGCCTCGACCAGGGCCTCGGCGACGCCCGAGCCCCGATCGTCCGGTGCGACGAACAGGTCGTCGAGGAAGCCGCCGATCCGTCCGGCCAGGGGGCGCGGCATCTCGCGGAAATGGGCGAGGCCGATGGGCGTGCCGCCGTCGTCTCGGGCGAGCAGTCCGGTCAGGACATGCGCGGGATCGTGCAGCCAGCCCCAGACCGTGTCGGCGATGCGGTCGTCCATCGGAACCTTGTAGAATTCGGCGTAACCGTTGTAGAGGTGCCGCCACCCGGCCTTCTCGCTCGGCTCAGGCGGGGCGATCGACGGTTTCGACACGTCGGGGCTCCCTTCGCGAATACTGGAACGGCGCAAATACTGGAACGGCGCGAAAGGTAGCCACCCATGCCGATGGAGTCACGGCGCTTCGAAGTTGAGCCGGGCCGCAGCCTCGCTTACACGCATTGGGGCGATCCGGCCAATCCGCGCACCTTGATCTGCGTCCACGGCCTAACCCGCAACGGGCGGGACTTCGACCATCTGGCCAGGGCCGTGGAGGCCGACTACCGGATCGTTTGCCCCGACGTCGCGGGGCGCGGCGATAGCGACTGGCTGGAGGACAAGGACGCCTACGGCTTCGATCTCTATTGCCGCGACGTGCTGGCCCTGATCGGGCATCTGGGGGTCGGGACGCTCGACTGGCTGGGCACCTCGATGGGCGGCATAATCGGCATGATGCTGGCGGCCCGGCCGGACGGCCCGGTTGGCCGCCTGATTCTCAACGATGTCGGGGCCTTCATCCCCGCGGTGGCGCTGGAGCGGATCGCCGGCTATGTCGGCGGCGACCCGGCCTTCATCGACCGCGACGAAGCCGAGGCACGCTTTCGCGAGGTGCTGGCGCCGTTCGGCCCGCTGACCGACGCGCAATGGGATCACATGGTCGAGCACGGCGTCGAAGAACGCGGCGGCGCCCTGCGCCTGCGCTACGACCCGGCCATTGCCCGGCCGTTCGAAAGCGGTGAGATCGTGGATGTCGACCTCTGGCCCCTTTGGGATGCCGTGGCCTGTCCGGTCCTCGTCCTGCGCGGCAGCGAATCGGACCTGTTGCGCGCCGAAACGGTGGCGGAAATGAAAACGCGGGGGCCGGGCGCGGCGCTGGGGGTCGAAAGCGTCGAAATCCCCTCCACGGGACACGCTCCCACCCTCATGGACCCGGCCCAGATTGCGGCGGTCCGGGATTGGCTCCTTTGGTCCTGATCGCCGGAGGCGGGCGAGTGGCCGCTTCGCGAATCCGACACTAGACTCCCGGCCCTGACCCGGGCTCGGACCGGCCAGGGAGGATCGAAGACGGGAGGGCGTTTTGGAAGGCCACGAACAGATTCCGTTTCTGCGCGAAATCGTGATTTTTCTCGTCGCTTCGGGGATCGTGGTTCCGGTTTTCCATCGCTTTCGAATCAGCCCGGTGCTCGGCTATCTCGTCATCGGCGGACTGATCGGGCCCTATGGGCTGGGCTTGCTGGCCGGCGATCTGGGCTGGCTGTCCTATGCGGTCATCACGGACATAGATGGGGTAAGACCCTTGGCCGAGCTGGGGGTCATCTTCCTTCTCTTCGTCATCGGCCTGGAGTTGTCGCTGCGGCGCCTTTGGACCATGCGGCGCCTCGTGTTCGGCCTCGGCACTCTGCAGGTGCTGATCAGCGCCGCCGCGATTGGCGCCATCGCCTGGGGCTGGGGCAATACGCCACGCGCGTCGGTGATCCTCGGTGCCTGCCTGGCCCTGTCCTCGACGGCGATCGTGATGCAGCTTCTCATCGACCGGCGCAGCCTCGGTTCGCCGCTGGGCCGGTCGAGCTTCTCGATCCTGTTGTTTCAGGATCTCGCGGTTGTCCCGATCCTTTTCCTGCTGGGCGTGTTCGGCGCACAGACCGAGGGCGGAATCGCCGCGGCCGGACGCGGATTGGCTCTCGCGCTGGTCGAGGCCGCCGCCGTGATCGTGGCGATATACACGGTGGGGCGGCTCGCGCTGCGGCCGCTATTCCAATTCGTCAGCCGTGCGGGCAGCCCGGAGATGTTCATGGCGGCCGTTCTCCTCGTCGTCATCGGAACCGCGGCGATCACCGGAGCGGCCGGGCTTTCCATGGCGCTCGGCGCCTTCCTGGCCGGTATTCTCCTTTCGGGGACGGAATATCGCCGCGAGATCGAGGTCGATATCGAGCCATTCAAGGGCTTGCTCCTCGGGTTTTTCTTCATGACGGTCGGCATGGGCATCGATTTCCGCGTGGTCACGCAGGACCCGGTATGGATCGGCGCGGCGGTCGTCGGGCTGTTCGTCGTGAAATCGGCCATCACGGGCGTCCTTTGTTTCGCCTTCGGCCTGCC
>JABIRQ010000399.1 GCA_018699755.1 Rhodospirillaceae bacterium
ACTCCTCCACCGGCACCAGGCCGGCCTCCGACCCGACGAAGAGCAGGCCGTCGTCGGTGATGGAGTAGCGCAGGGGCCGCAAGCCGTTGCGGTCCAGCCCGGCCAGGGCCCAGCGGCCGCCATAGGCGGCGATCGCGGCGGGGCCGTCCCAGGGTTCCATCACGGCGTTGCAATAGTGGTAGAGGTCGCGATGGGCCTGGGGCATGGAGAATTTGTGGCTCCACGCCTCGGGGATCAGCATGGCCTTGACCAACGGCAGGTCGTGGTCGGCCCGGGCCATGATCTCGAACACCGAATCGAGCACGGCCGAATCCGAGGCGTCGGGCTGCACGATCGGCTTAACGTCTTCCATGTATTCGCCCAGGGCGTCGTGGGCCATGCGCGTCTCGTGGCTGCGCATCCAGTTGACGTTGCCCAGCAGGGTATTGATTTCGCCGTTATGGGCGAGGACGCGGAAGGGCTGGGCCAAATGCCAGGCGGGGAAGGTGTTGGTCGAATAGCGCTGGTGGAAGATGGCAAAATTGGATTCGAAACGCCTATCGCCCAGGTCCGGGTAGAAGGCGGTGAGCTGCTCGGCCAGGAACATGCCCTTGTAGATGATCGAGCGGCAGGACAAAGAGCAGATATAGAGGTCCTTGATCGATTCGGCGCGCGCCGCCTTTTCGATCCGCCGGCGGATGATGTAGAGGTCGCGCTCGAAGGCCTTTTCGTCCAAGCCCCGGCTGTTGGCGATCATGATCTGCTCGATCTCGGGCCGGTTGGCGTTGGCCTTTTCGCCGATCACGGCCACGTTCACGGGCACCTGGCGCCAGCCGTAGATGGTGTAGCCGAAGTTCAGGATTTCGGCTTCGACGATGCAGCGGCAGCGTTCCTGCGCCGCGAGATCGGTGCGCGGCAGGAAGACCATGCCGACGGCGAGGCGCCCCTCGAGCGGGACATGGCCGGTGCGGCGGACATGTTCCTTGAAGAAATCCTGGGGAATCTGGACATGGATGCCGGCGCCGTCGCCGGTCTTGCCGTCGGCGTCCACCGCGCCCCGATGCCAGATGCCGCGCAGGGCTTCGATCGCCGCCTCGACGACCGAACGGCGCGGCTTGCCGTCGATCGCGACGACCAGGCCGACGCCGCAGGCGTCGTGCTCCTGCGCCGGATCGTAAAGGCCATGGGCGGCCAGGTGATCGGCGTTGCGGCGCCAGTCGGCGACGTCTTTCGCTCCAGACATGGGCGCTCCGGACATGGGGCTCGCTCCTATTCTGCCGCGGCGCGGGCCTCGGCGCGCGCCTGGATATGCTTATGGATGCCTTGGGCCGCGTCGCGCCCGTCGCGGATCGCCCAGACGACGAGGGAGGCGCCGCGCACGATATCGCCGGCCGCGAAGACGCCGTCGAGATTGGTCATCATGGTTTTCCAATCGATGCGCGCCGTGCCCCAGCGCGTGACCTCCAGCTCGGGCGCGCCGAAGAGCGCGGGAATGGGCTCCGGATCGAAGCCCAGGGCCTCGATCACCAGATCCGCGTCGAGCGCGAAGCCGGAGCCTTCGACCGGCTCGGGGCTCTGGCGGCCGGTCGCGTCGGGCAGGCCCAACCGGGTGCGCAGGGCGCGCACCCCGGAGACGCCGGTCTTCGTGCTTCCGATCAGCGCCTCGGGCGCGCTGAGCCAGACGAACTCCACCCCCTCCTCCTCGGCATGGCGCACCTCGCGCTCGGAGCCGGGCATGTTGGGGCGATCGCGGCGGTAGAGGCAGCGCACCGAAAGCGCGCCTTGGCGGACGGCCGTGCGCACGCAATCCATCGCCGTGTCGCCGCCGCCGACCACCACGACATTCTTGCCCTCGGCATTGAGGCCGCCGGTGTCGTAGTCGGGCACCGAATCGCCCAGGCCCTTGCGGTTGGACGCGGTCAGATAGGTCATCGCCGGCACGACATGACCCAGCCCGGCACCGGGACAGGCCAGGCCCCGGGGCTTGTAGACCCCGGTGGCCAGCAGGATCGCGTCGTGACGGGCGCGCAGCTCGGGCAGGGTCGCGTCCCGCCCGACCTCGAACTCCCGGACGAATTCGACCCCCGCCTCCTCAAGCAGGCGAACGCGGCGGGCGACGACCTCCTTCTCCAGTTTGAAGTTGGGGATGCCGTAGACGAGCAACCCGCCCATCCGGTCGTAACGGTCGTAGACCGTGATGCGGTAGCCCTCGCGGCGCAGCTCTTCCGCCGCGGCCAGGCCGGCCGGGCCGGCGCCGACGATGCCGACCGATTCGGAGCGCTCGAGGCGCGGCCGCGGGCCGCGCACCCAGCCCGCGTCCCAGGCGGTCTCGGTGATGAATTTCTCGACCGCGCCGATGGTGACCGTGCCATGGCCCGACTGTTCGATCACGCAGTTGCCTTCGCACAACCGGTCCTGAGGGCAGATGCGGCCGCAGATCTCGGGCATGTTGTTGGTCGCGGACGCGACCTCGTAGGCTTCCTCCATCCGGCCCTCGGCGGCCAGCATCAACCAGTCGGGGATGTTGTTCTGGAGCGGGCAGTGAACCTGGCAGAAGGGCACGCCGCATTGGGAGCAGCGGGCCGCCTGGGCGGCCCCCGACTCCGGCGTGAACTCGGCGTAGATTTCATCAAAATCGCCTCGCCGCTCGGCCGCCGGACGCTTGTCCGGCATGGCCTTGTCCAGGCCGACGAATTTCAGCATGCGCGCGGTCATCGCGAGCAGTTCCCCCACAGGCTTCGGTTGCCGGATCGAGGCATGAATAAACGGATTCAGACCCGCAGGGCCAGCTTTTTTCGCTCATAAAGACAGCATTCATGACCTAAAAAACGATACTTCCCCCCCATGGACCGACCGGCGCGCTATCTCCGGGCTCTCTTGCAGTATTTAGGGCCGATTTAGGACCATTGCGCTGCTGGCCCCACGGCGGGGCGAATGATATAAGCGGCAAAATGGTTGGGGGGCATCTTGACGCTGATGCATATCGTGATTCTGGCGCTCGTCCAGGGTCTCACCGAGTTTCTGCCGATCAGCTCCTGGGGCCACCTCGTCATCCTGCAGAAATACGGGGGCTGGCCCGAGGATTACGGCCTCGTCATGGAGGTGGCCGTCCATGTCGGCAGCCTGGGCGCCGTGCTGGTCTATTTCTGGCGCGACCTTTGGCTGATCCTGGTCGGCCTGGCGCAGATCCTGCTCGGGCGCTTCGATTCCGGCGCACGGCTCGTTCTCAACCTGATCGTCGCGACGATCCCGGCCATCGTCGCGGGCTATTTCCTCAAGGACCTCGTCACCGACGATCTGCGCACGATCGCCGTGATCGGCTGGGCCACCTTGATCGGCGGCATCCTGCTGTTCATCGGCGACCGCCTGGGCATGACCATCCGCAATGTCGAGCATATGCGCTGGGGCAGCGCCCTGGTCATCGGCCTGGCGCAGGTCTGCGCCCTGATCCCCGGCGCCAGCCGCAGCGGCATGACCATGACCGCGGCGCGCTTCCTGGGCTTCGAGCGGCGCGATTGCGCGCGCTTCTCGTTCCTGATGTCGATCCCGGTGATCATTGGCGCCGGCCTGCTGACCGGTCTGGACCTGTACGAGGCCGGCGACGTGGAGGTGACCGGCCAGGCCCTCCTGGCGGCCGGCCTGGCCTTCGTCACCGCCTTCATCGCCATCGCCTTCATGATGGTCTGGCTGCGCAGCGCGCGCTTCACGCCCTTCGTCGTCTACCGCCTGCTGCTGGGCGGCGCGATGCTCTATACGGTCTATTTCGATCCGGACCTGGTGACCCGCCTGCTGGGAGGCTGAATCTGGCGACCGCGCCCGAGGCCGAGGCCGAGCATCAGGCGGGGCTTCTGACGGGGCCTCAGGCCGCGCGCCGGTCCGCGAACCGCCCGAAGACGCGAAACCGGTCGAGATAGGCCGGCAAGACGCCCTCGACCGCAGTCGGCGAAATCCCCAGCGCGTCGAGCCCAGGCACCGCGCCGGACAGCACGTTGTCCTGGCGCAGCAGGCGAACCTGATCGCGGGTCAGGGGCGGCACCGGCATCAGTTCGAGCGGCGCGGCCATGAGCGTCGCGACCCAGAAGGGCAGGGGCACGAGCAACCGCTTGCGCCCGATCTCGGCGAGCATCAACTCCATCAACTCGGCAAAGCGATAGACTCGCGGCCCGCCCAACTCGAAGGTCTGGCCGACCGTGGCCGGATCTTCGAGCCCACGCATGATCGCATCGGCGACATCGCCGACATAGACCGGCTGGAACCGCGTCCCGCCATCGCCGACGAGGTCGAGCCGCGGCCCGCCCTCGGCCCGCATGTCGAGGCGCGGCAGGGTGCCGATCACCGGCAAGACCGGAGAGAGGCGGGCGAGCGCGGCGAAGCGGTTGAAGAAATCGTCCTCCGGCCCAAAGACCACGCCGGGCCGCAGGATCACGGCTTCGGGGCAGGCCTCGCGCACCGCCGTCTCGCCGGCCGCCTTGCTGCGACCGTAGCGGGCCGGCGAAGCGCGGTCGGCGCCAAGGGCGGAGACATGAACCACGCGGCGCGCACCGGCCAGGACAGCGGCCCGCGCCACGCGCCCCGCGCCGTTGGCGTGAACCTCGGCGAAGCTGCGGCGGCCGCGCTCGTAAAGGACGCCGACGAGATTGACCACGGCGTCCGCCCCTTCGACCGCTGCCGCAATGCGCGCATGGTCGGTGATATCGACGCGCACCGGCACGATCTGGCCAGGATTGCCCATGGGCTTGAGAAAGGCGGCCCCCTCGGGATCGCGCACGGCAACCCGCACCACCGCGCCGCAACGCGCCAGCCGCTGCACCAGATGGCGTCCGATGAACCCGGAGCCGCCAAAAACCGTGACCCGGCGCAAGGCCATGTCCTGCCTCCCTATTCGAAACCCGACTTCGATCGCCCTTATAGTACGCGGCGCAGTCCTCCGCACCCCCCGATCCCTGCCGCGCATGTCCCGATCTCCCGCCCGGCGGCTCGCTCGAAAGACCGGGACATGCGCGCTCCGCCTCCAGAAGCCCGTTGACACGGCGGCCCCTGAACGTTACCCGAAGTGCCCGACCGGAGCCCAGGTGGCGGAATTGGTAGACGCGCAGGTTTCAGGTACCTGTGGGCGCAAGCCCGTGGAAGTTCGAGTCTTCTCCTGGGCACCATCCTCATCGCGCGCATCCCGCGCGGATGGAGGCATGGCTTCGTGACGGCAACTCTGCACATAGGCGATCTGCCCGAGGGGCTCGACTTCGGCCCGGCCGTCGCCGTCGACACCGAAACCATGGGCCTCAGAACGCCCCGGGACCGCTTATGCCTGGTCCAACTTTCGTCGGGGGACGGGACCGCCCATCTCGTCCAGCTTGCGCCGGGCGCCTATGAAGCGCCCCGCCTGAAGGCCCTGCTGGCCGATCCGAAGGTGCTGAAGCTCTTTCACTTCGCGCGCTTCGATCTGGCCGCGATCCAGCACTATCTGGGCGTCGCCTGCGCCCCGGTCTATTGCACCAAGATCGCGTCGCGCCTGTGCCGCACCTATACCGATCGGCACGGCCTCAAGGACCTGTGCCGGGAGATTCTCGGTGTCGACCTGTCCAAGCAACAGCAATCCTCGGACTGGGGCGCGGAGAAATTGACGGAAGAGCAGATCCGCTACGCCGCCTCCGACGTGCTGCATCTTCACGCCCTGCGCACGCGCCTCGACGAGATGATCGACCGAGAAGGCCGGCGCGAATTTGCCGAGGCCTGTTTCACCTTTCTGCCGACCCGTGCAGGTTTGGACCTTGCCGGATGGGCGGAAGAGGACATTTTCTCTCATAGCTGAACGGCGAGACGACCGTCCGTCCGCCCGCTGTCGACCGGCAGTGTAATTGACGATACTCGGGCCGGGCTGCATACTCGAAAATTGAGCTAAATGGCGAAAAAAGCGGCAATAATCGGCCCCGGCGCCATTCCAGGCGGAACACGGCGACCATGACCATTCGAAAGCAGGCGGCAGCCCCGTCAAACCAGGACGACCTGCGCTCGGCCCGGCGCGCCCTGGCCTTGGAAGCGGACGGCATCGCCCGCCTGGCCGATGCCCTGGACGAGCGCTTCGGCGCGGCCCTCGATCTGATCGCGCCGGTCACCGGCCGGGTCGTCGTGACCGGCATGGGAAAGAGCGGCCATATCGCGCGCAAGATCGCCTCGACCCTGTCCAGCGTCGGCACGCCGTCGCTCTACGTCCATCCGGGCGAGGCAAGCCACGGCGATCTCGGCATGATCACCGACCGGGACGCGGTGATCGCCCTGTCCAATTCGGGCGAGACGCCGGAGCTGTCCGATCTGACGGCCTATACCCGGCGTTTTTCGATCCCGCTGATCGCAATCACCTCCAAGGCCGGGAGCACCCTGTCCGACACGGCCGATGTCGCCCTCGTCCTGCCGGCCAGCCCCGAAGCCTGCCCGCTGGGCCTGGCGCCCATGACCTCGACGACCATGATGCTGGCCCTGGGCGACGCGATCGCCGTCGCCCTGCTGGAGCGCAAGGGCTTCACCACCGACGATTTCCAGGTCCTCCACCCCGGCGGCAAGCTCGGCCGCATGCTGCTGCGCGTCGCCGATATCATGCATGACCGCGAGGAATTGCCGCTGATCGGGGCGGAGACGGGCGTTTCCGAAGCCATCCTGATCATGACCGCGAAGCATTTCGGCTGCGTCGGCGTGACGGGCCCGGACGGCCGCCTGATCGGAATCATCACGGACGGCGATCTGCGCCGCCACATGCCGGGCGATCTGCTGGCCCACAAGGCGGCCGAGATCATGACCGCCGCGCCGCGCACGATCCGCCCCCAGGCCTTGGCGTCGGAGGCGCTGGGCCTGATGAATTCTAGCAAGATAACCAATCTCTTCGTCGTCGACGGCGGCGCACCGGTCGGCATCGTGCATATCCACGACTGCCTGCGCGCCGGCGTCGCCTAGGGGCATGGCCTTGGCGGACGGCCAGCGCGAAACGACCCCACCGCGACGGCCCAGGCCGCGACGGCCGGCCGTCGGCGCGCGCCTGGCCCGCCGGCGCATGCACGGCCACTACGCGCGGGCGATCCGCCTGCTCAAGCTGGTGCTGCCGACGATCGCCGCGATCCTCATCGGCATTGTCGCGGTTTGGCCCCAGATCCGCCCGGGCCAGAACAAGCTGCCCCTCGCCGCAGCCGAAGTCAGCGCGGAGGAGATCGAGAACCTGGCCATGATCAATGCCCGCTTCATGGGCATCGACGGGCGCAACCAGCCCTTCACGGTGACGGCCGAGATGGCGACCGAAGCCGCACCCAATTCGAAGCAGGTCCAGTTGTCCGCGCCCAAGGCGGATATCACGCTCCAAAACGGCACCTGGCTGGCCCTGACCGCGGATAGCGGCGTGTTCCGTCAGGACGAACAGACGGTCGAGCTCGAAGGCCATGTCAACATGTTCCACGATGCCGGCTACGAGTTCGAGACCACGACCGCCTTCGTGGACTTGGGCCAAGGCGCCGCCTTCGGCTTCGAGCCGATCGACGGCCAGGGGCCCTTCGGCACGATCGAGGCGGAGGGATTCCAGGTCTTCGACGAGGGCGAGCGGGTCATCTTCACGGGCAACGCGACCTTGGTCCTGCGTCCCCAAGCCAAGCGGGCGACGGAATGACTCGCCGCCGTACAGCGGCCTGGTGGGGCGCGGTCTGGGCGTTGGCGGCGCTGGTTGCGCCGCTGTTCGCCGGGGGGCACGCCCTGGCCCAGGGCCTGGGGTCGAGCTTCGGCGCGGCCGGATCGGACCAGCCGATCACGATCCAGGCCGAGGAAGGCATCGAGTGGCAGCAGCGCGCCCAGGTCTATATCGCCCGGGGCAATGCCGTCGCGCAGAGCGGCGATGTAACCGTGCGGGCCGATGAACTCATCGCCTTCTATCGCGAGACCTCGGAAAGCGACAGCGAGATCTATCGCCTGGAGGCGCGCGGCAACGTTCGCATCGCCACCCTCAACGAAAACGCGACGGGCGACGTCGGAATCTACGACGTGGAGCAGGGCGTTCTCGTCATCACCGGGGACGATGTCCGCTTTCGCACGCCGACCGAAACCATCACGGCCGAGGAGAGCCTGGAATACTGGGAGGCGAAGGGGCTGGCCGTCGCGCGCGGCAACGCGGTCGCCGACCAGGACGGCAAGCGCCTGCGCGCCGACGTCATCAGCGCCCATTTGCGGGAGGACCAGGGCGGGCGCTTCGCCGTCTATCGGGTGGAAGCCTTCGGCGATGTCCAGATCCGCACGGCGACCGAATTCGTGCGCGCGAACTACGGCGACTACCGCGCCGAAAGCGGTATCGCCGCGCTTTCCGGTTCGGTTAAGATCACCCAGGGGTCCAACCAGCTCAACGGCGACTTCGCGGAGGTCAACCTGAACACGGGCGTGAGCCGCCTGCTTGGGCGGCCGAGCGTCACGGGCGGCGGGACGGGCGGTGGAACGGCTGGCGGCAAGGCGCGGGTGCGCGGCATCTTCGTCCCCAAGAGCAAGCCGAACGATTCCTGAATCGAACCGATCCGCCGGGTCGGCCGGGATTTGGCCCGGATGTGGCAAATCCAGAGACGCTGGGCTCAGAAACGCCTGGGCTCAGAAACGCAAGACCGGGAAACACCGGACCCGAAGCGCCATGGGAGCGTGATGACCGATAACCACGGGGAAGACAGACGGCTCGACAGGCCGCGGCTCGACGGGTCCCCGAGGCTCGACGGGGCGCCGCGTCTGGTCGCCGAGAATCCCGGCTTGGCGGCAACCAATCTGGGCAAACAGTTCAAGAAGCGGCCGGTCCTACGCGACGTCAGCCTGACCGTGCGGCGCGGCGAGGCCGTCGGCCTGCTGGGCCCGAACGGCGCGGGCAAGACGACCTGCTTCTATATCCTGACCGGCCTGATCGGAAGCGATGCGGGCACGGTCAGCCTGGACGGCGCGGATATCACGCATCTGCCCATGTACCAGCGCGCGCGCATGGGGATCGGCTATCTGCCGCAGGAACCTTCTATCTTCCGGGGGCTGTCGGTCGAAGAGAACATCCGCGCGGTGATCGAGGTGATCGAGAAGGACCGCGAAAAGCGCGATATCCTGCTCGACGACCTGCTCGCCGAATTCTCGATCACCCATCTGCGCCGCGCACCGGCGGTCGCCCTCAGCGGCGGCGAGCGGCGCCGGGTCGAGATCGCCCGCGCCATCGCCAC
>JABIRQ010000493.1 GCA_018699755.1 Rhodospirillaceae bacterium
CCTTGGCGAACAGGGCGCCGCCGCCGATCGGGGTGATCTTGTCGAAGCCGTCGATGTCCTTCATCTGGCGGACAAGATGACCCGCCGAGGCGACGAAGATCGGGAAATAGACCACGTCGGGCTTCGAGGACGCGATGCGGGTCAGGACCGGCCGCATGTCGACGTCGGTCGGAGAAACCGCCTCGGAGGACACAACCTCGCCGCCGCGTTTCTTGAACTCTGCCTCGAAGACCTTGGCGAGCTGCTCGGCATAGGGCGAGCCGTCATGGATGGTCGCGGCCTTGCGGAAGCCCGCGACGTTGTACATCCATTCGGCGTCGCCAGCGCCCTGCAGATTGTCGCTGTAGATCGTCCGAGCGTAGCCGTCGTAGTCCGGGCCGCGATCGGGAGCGGTCAGGCGCGGCGCGGTCGTCGCCGTGCCGATGTCGACTATGCCGGCCTTCCACAGGATTGGCGCGGCCGGGGTCGCGGCGCTGGAACAGGCCGGGCCGATGACGCCGACGATGTTCTGGTTGGCCGCAAGCTTGGTGGCGGCATTCTGGCCGCCTTCGGCGTTGCACTGGTCGTCCTCGACGATGAAGCGGATCGGATGGCCTGCGATCGTGTTATCGCGCTCAGCGAAATAGACTTCGGCGCCGCGCTTGGAATCGAGGCCCAGGGCCGTGTCGGGCCCTGAAATAACCCAGTAGCCGCCGATCAGGATCGGCTGGCCCTTGTTGACTTTGACGATGCCGATTTCGTCCGAGATCGTAATTGTCTCCGTTTCGGCCGCCATCGCCATCGAAGCGGCCGAAGCCGCCGCGAGGCCTACGGCCGCGGCAAATGTGAGTCTGCGCATTAGACGCGTCTCCTCCCAGAGAGTGTCGCACTGGTTATTGTTGTCGGTTCCTCCGCGACCCCGCAGAGCGATTTCGGGAGGCCGACGTCTGGCCGCGAACCGTCGTGCGGGCGGTCGCGGTTGGTAGATATTATACTTCGATATAACTGTGTCAAAACCATGCCGGTGCCGCGGCGCGATGACGGCGACGGGTTCTAGCCATGGCCCGTTCCGATCCCGCCGATCGGTACCCTGGCCGATCCCCTGGGTGCAATCCTCCCGCCGCTTCGTTACTCTCGTCGTCTCAAAGCCGGCTTGGGGAGGGGCGGTGGATTTCATCTTCATGCTGACGCGCCAGGATCGCACGGTGACCGATGCCGAACGGGTGCTGGCCGAGGTCTTCGCGCTCGGCGTGCGCCATATCGGATTCAAGGACATCGGCGTCGACCGCACCGTGCTCGACCGTCTGAACCGGACGATCAAGCAGGATGGCGGCACCAGCTACATGGAGGTGGTGAGCACGACGCCCGAGGCTTGCCTGGCCTCCGCCAGGGTGGCGGCGGAGATCGGCGTCGACTGCCTGCTCGGCGGCACCGAGGTCGTGCGTACAATCGAAATTGTCGGTCGCTCGGGCATCGCCTTCTACCCCTTCGTCGGCCGGCCGGAAGGTCATCCGACCCGCCTGGGCGGCGGCCCGGATTCGGTCGCCGAGGATTGCCGCAGGGTCGAGGCCCTCGGCTGCGGCGGCGTCGACCTGTTGGCCTACCGCGCGACGGACGCCGATCCGGTCGGCCTGATCGCGTCCGCTCGCGCGAGCCTCGCCGGCCGATTGATCGTCGCCGGCAGCATCGATTCACCCTTGCGCGTGCGCGAGGTCGCGATGGCGGGGGCGGACGCCTTCACCATCGGCTCGGCCGCTTTCGACGGTTCCTTCGCCCCGAACAAGGGCGCGTTGGCATCACAGGTCGAGGATATCCTGGCGGCGACCGCAGCCAGTGCGCCGCAGCCCATTCGGGAAACGACGCCATGACCCCGGAACGGCGCATCGAAGAACTCGGCATCGAACTGCCCGACTTCGGCGAGACGGGCTATTACGGCGGCAATTTCGGCACCATGAAGCCCTTCCATATCGAAGGCACCGTGCTGCATCTTTCCGGCCATGTGCCTTGGAAACCCGAGGGCGGCCTGCTCCATCCCGGCCGGCTCGGCTCCGCCGTGACCATTCCCCAGGGCTACGAAGCCGCGCGCCTGACCGCGATCAACGCCCTGGCCGGCGCGCGCCACGCGCTCGGCTCCCTCTCGTGCATCCGCTCGGTCATCAAGAGCCTCAACTTCGTTGCCTGCGAACCCGACTTCACCGATATCCACAAAGTGTCGAGCGGCCTCTCCGACCTGCTCGTCGAGGTCTTCGGCGAGGAGATCGGCCTGGGCGGGCGGGCGACCATCGGCGTCCAGACCTTGGCCGACAACATCTGTTTCGAGACCTGGATTCAATTCTCGATCCGTGACAGTTAATCGCCTAATCGCCCCCGGCTCGCCGCCGATCTCTTCGTCGAATTCATCTCCCGACCATTCGAAAGCACCCATGACCATGAGAGACTTTCACCTGCCCGGCCGCTCGCCCGTATTCGCCACCGACGGCGTCGCCGCGACCTCGCACCCTGTCGCCACCCTGACCGCGCTGGATGTCCTGCGCGACGGCGGCAATGCGGTCGATGCCGCCGTCGCGGCCTGCGCGGTGCTCTGCGTGATCGAACCGCATATGACGGCGATCGGCGGCGACTGTTTTGCGCTTCTGGCCAAGGGCGGGAGCGACAAGGTGATCGCGCTCAACGGCTCCGGCCGCGCGCCGGCCGCCGCAACGCCCGAGCGCATGGTCGAGCTGGGCCTGTCGGAGATTCCCGAATACGGGCCCCATCCCGTTACCGTGCCAGGCTGCGTCGATGCCTGGTCGCGGCTGGTCGAGGCCCATGGTCGCAAGAGCCTGGGCGAGCTGCTGGCCCCGGCCATCCGCTGCGCCGAGGACGGGGTGCCCGTCGCCCCCCGCGTCGCCCATGACTGGGCGAACGACGTTGTCGCCCTCGGGCATGACGAAAATGCTCGCCGGATCTATCTGCCCGACGGGCGGCCGCCCAAGGTCGGCGAAATCTTCCGCCAACCCCTGCTCGCCGAGACCCTGCGGCGCATCGCCGAGGAGGGCCGCGCGGGCTTCTACGAAGGCCCGGTGGCCGAGGACATGGTCAGCCATCTCAGCGCCCTGGGCGGGCTGCACACGCTCGAGGATTTCGCCCGGACGGAGGCCAGCTTCGTCGAGCCGATCCGCACCACCTATCGCGGGCACGAAATCTACGAATGCCCGCCCAACGGCCAGGGCATCGTCGCCCTGATCATGCTCAACATCCTCTCGGGCTACGATCTCGCCGGACTCGACCCGCTGGGCGCCGAGCGGTTCCATCTGGAGATGGAGGCCGGCCGCCTCGCCTTCCGCGACCGCAACGCCTATGTCGCCGATCCCGACGATTACGCGGTGCCCGTCGCGGAACTGTTGAGCGAGGAATACGCAACCGAGCTGCGCGGCCATATCGACCGCGACAAGGCCATGGGCGCCCTACCGCCCTCCTCGATCCCGGTGCATCGCGACACCGTCTATCTCACCGTCGTCGACGGCGAGCGCAACGCGGTCAGCTTCATCAATTCGATCTTCGGCGGCTTCGGCAGCGGCGTTGTCGCACCAAAAAGCGGGGTCATGCTGCAGAACCGAGGCCGCAGCTTCCGCCTCGATCCCACGCACCCGAACTGCATCGCACCGGGCAAGCGGCCCATGCACACGATCATCCCCGGCATGGTCTGCCGCGACGGCCGGGCCGTGATGCCCTTCGGCGTCATGGGCGGGCACTACCAGCCCTACGGCCATACCCATCTCGTGACCAACGTCATCGACTACGGCATGGACGTGCAGGAGGGCCTCGATTTCCCCCGCGCCGAACATCAGGACGGCACCCTGCGGACCGAACCGACGGTTCCGGACGAGACGATCCGCGGCCTCGAAGCCAAGGGCCACAAGATCGAGCGTTCGACCGACCCGCTGGGCGGCGGCCAGGCGATCCGCATCGTCTCGGAGTCCGGCGTGTTGATCGGCGGGTCCGACCCGCGCAAGGACGGCTGCGCGCTGGGGATTTGAACGCATGTCGAAGGAAAGCGTCGTCGAGGCGCTCGTCGAGGCGCTGAAGGCGCGCGGGGTGGAGCGCATGTTCGGCATCCCGGGGGGCGGGTCGAGCCTGGACGTGATCGAGGCCGGGGCCGCCGCCGGCATCGACTTCGTACTCTCGCGCACCGAGGCGGCCGGCGCCTTCATGGCCTGCGCCACCGCCGAGATCACCGGCGCGCCCGGCGTGCTGTTGACCGGCGTCGGCCCGGGCATGGCCAGCGCGGTCAACGGCATGGCCTACGCCTATCTCGACCGCGCGCCGCTGATCCTGGTGACCGACGCTGCCGACGAGGCCCAGGCCTACGTCACCCATCAGATCATCGACCAGCCGGCCATCACCGCGCCGATCACCAAAGACCGACGCAGCCTCAAGGCGGGCGACGGGCGGCGCGAGATCGACGCCCTGCTGGACACCGCCCTGGCAGAACCGCTCGGGCCGATCCATATCGATTTGAGCAGCGCCCAGGCGCGCAAGGCGGCGGGTTCCGCGCCGGCCGAAAGCGGCGCACCGACCGTCGAAGGGCCGACCGTCGAGGGATGGAGCGGATCCGACCTCGCCAAGGCCCGCGCCCTGCTGGCCGAGGCCCGCCGCCCCGCGATCGTCGCCGGGGTGCAGGCGACCCGCAGCGCCTATGCCTTGCGGGGGCTTGCCGAAGCGCTCGGCTGCCCTGTCTTCACGACCTACAAGGCCAAGGGCTGCATGGCCGACAGCCATGCCCTTCAGGTCGGCCATTACACGGGCGGCGAAGCCGAGGCGCCCTGCCTGCGCGAGGCCGACCTGATCGTGTTGTTCGGCTTCGACCCGGTCGAGGCGATTCCCCAGCCCTGGCGCTACGAGTCCCCCATCCTGGAAATCGGCAGCGCCGCCGGCCTGCCCCACTACTGCGCCCCGGACGTTTCCCTGATCGGCGACCCGACGAAAGCGGCGGCGGCCCTGCACGGCGCCAACCGGCCGTCGGATTGGACGGCGGCCGAAATCGCCGACCACCGCAACACGATGCGCGCCGCACTACGCGCCCCGGCGAAGGCGGGTATCCCGTCATGGCGGCTAGTCGAGAGCCTGGCTAAGGCCGCCCGGCCCGGCGCCCGCGCCACGGTGGATGCCGGCGCGCATATGTTCTCGGCCATGGGTTTCTGGCCGGCGGAGGAGGCCAGCGGCACGCTCATTTCCGACGGACTTTCGACCATGTCCTACGCCCTGCCGGCGGCGATCGCCTCGGCCCTGGCCGAGCCCGACCGTCCCGCCGTCTGCATGACCGGCGACGGCGGGCTGATGATGGTGATCGCGGAACTGGCGACGGCCGCCGAGCGAGGCCTTGATATCCTGGTCGCCGTGTTCAACGATTCGGCCCTGTCCCTGATCGATATCAAGCAGGCCGCACGCGGCATGGAAAGCCGGGGGGTGCGCTATCCCGGACCGGATTTCGCCCGCATCGCGGAAGGCTTCGGCTGCCGCGCTTGGCGGGTCGAAGAGCCGAACGCGCTGGACGCCGCTATCGCCGAGGCGCTGGCGGCAAAGGGCCCGCGCCTGCTCGACGTGCGGATCGACCCTTCGATCTATCAGGCGCAGATCAAGGCATTGAGAGGCTGATGAGAGAGGGTCGACGGTTTGGGCCTCGCCCGCCGACCGTGCTATCCACCGGGCCGAACGAAAATCATAAGCAGAGGGAACACCAGACCATGTCTCGGATGATGCTTTCGCTGGCCGCGCTCGCCGCCACCACCCTTGCCGCCACACCAGCCCTCGCCCACGCTCAGGATACCGGCGCCATGGGCTTCTGGGCCGGACTGGGCCATCCCTTCGCTGGGCTGGACCATCTGCTCGCCATGGTCGCGGTCGGCCTTTGGGCCAGCCAACTGGGCGGACGTGCGCTTTGGGCCATACCGGCCAGCTTCGTCGCCGCCATGGCGGCCGGCGCCTCCTTTGCCCTCGCCGGCATCGGCCTGCCCGCGATTGAATTCGGCATCGCGGGATCCGTGATCTTGTTCGGCCTTCTCGTCGCTGGCGCGGCGCGTGTGCCGACCATGGCCGGTTGCGCCATCGTCACGGTCTTCGCTCTGTTCCACGGCCAGGCCCACGGCTTGGCAATGCCCGCGACGGCCGACCCCATGCTCTACGGCCTCGGTTTTGCCCTGGCGACGGCGGCGCTGCATGCCGCGGGCGTCGGCATCGGCCTCGCCGGCGGCCGGATCGGCGCGGCTCTTGGCCCCTGGTCTCTGCGCGCCTCCGGCGCGGCCGTCGCCGCCTCCGGCATGGCGATCCTCGCCGGAGCCGGAGTCTGACCCCTTGCCCCGGGGGCACGCCGCCCAGCGGCGCGCGCCTCCGGCTGGGGACGACCGTTCGATGATTGCGGGTCGATGATCGCGGGAGGGGCGCCATGGCCGACCTGATGGCTTGGCTGCCCCTCGTCGCCGTGCTTCTGGCGACCGGTTTCGCCGCCGGCACCCTGGCCGGGCTGCTGGGCGTCGGTGGCGGCATCGTCATCGTTCCCGTCCTCTATCTCCTGTTCGGCGCGATCGATATCGACCCGGCCGTGCGCATGCATGTCGCAATCGGCACGTCGTTGACTTCGATCGTCGCCACCTCGGCGGTTTCCGCGCGCGCGCATCGCAAGCGTGGCGCGCTCGATCCGGAACTGCTGCGTCGCTGGGGCCCTTGGTTGTTCGTCGGGGCATTGGGCGGGACCGTTCTGGCTGGCTCGGTCGGCGGGCCCGTGCTGGGCGCGGTATTCGGCGCGGTCGCCCTGGCCGTCGCCCTGCACATGGCCTTCGCGCCGCCCAGCCTGCGCCTGGGCAAAGCCCCGCCGGAAGGGGCGGCGCGGATGGGTGCTGGCATTCTGATCGGCGGCTTTTCCGCGATGATGGGAATCGGCGGCGGGACCTTGAGCGTGCCTTTCCTGACCGCCTTCGGCATGGCCGTGCACCGGGCGATCGGCACGGCCGCGGCCTTCGGCTTCGTCATCGCCCTGCCCGCCAGCATCGGCTTCGTCGTCGCGGGCTGGGACGAGCCGGCCCTGCCCCGCGCCAGCGTCGGGTTCGTCAACTTACTAGGCCTCGCCTTCATCGCGCCGTTGAGCGTGCTGGCCGCCCCTCTGGGGGCAAGCCTGGCGCATCGTCTGGAGCCACGCATGCTCAAGCGCGTCTTCGCCGTCTTCCTTGCGCTGACCAGCATCAAGATGCTGCACGGCGCGCTGGTCGGCGGCTGATGGCGAGGGGACCGGCATGAACCCCGGCCTGTGGGGCGCGGTCTGCGCCGTCAACCTCGGCTGCGCCGATTTCACCGCGCGCTTCACCAGCCGCGGCGTGGGCCCGGCGAACGTGCTGCTGGCCGTGATGTCGATCGGCGCCGTGCTGCTGTCCGGTTGGATATGGCTGACGGAACCCGTCCTCGTCTGGGACCTCTCCAGGCTCTGGCTGGTCGTCCTGAGCGGCGCCTCCACGGCAATCATGACCCTGCTGCTCTATCAAGCCCTCGCGCGAGGGCCGGTCAGCATCGTCGCGCCGATCGTCGCCAGCCACCCCGTCCTGGTCGTCCTGTTCTGGGTCGCCACCGGTCACCGGCCCGAAGCCCTGCAATGGGCCGCGATGGGCGCCACGATGCTGGGCGCGCTGCTGGTCGCGCGCAGCGCCGGGGGCTTCGTGCAATCCGGCGGCTACACGCGGGAGCATCTGCGCAAGACCATATCCATCGCCGGCGCCTCGGCCCTGGCCTATGCCGTGCTCGTCGTCTCCGGTCAGGCCGCGGTGCCGATCTATGGCGAGTTGCAGACTCTCTGGCTCGGCCGGTGGATCGGCATCGGCACGGTGCTGCTGATTTTCGTCGCCAAACGGAAGACCCCCGGCATTCCGCTGCGCTGGTGGCCGCTGATCGGTCTGCAGAGCCTGCTCGACGCCACAGGCTATCTCGCCCTGTTCGCGGGCAGCCAGGGCGAGGGTTCGGAAATCGCGGCGGTCGCGGCCTCGGGCTTCGGCGCGATCACGACGATCCTCGCCCGCATCTTCCTGCGCGAGGCCATGGGCGTCGTTCAGTGGGTTGGCGTCGCCCTGGTCTTCCTGGGAGTCGCAGTTCTGTCGGTCGGAGCATAGAACCGGCCTCAACCAAGCGGCCTAAGCTGGACCCGATCGCCGGAATGCCCCGGCAACCGGGTTCTCCGTCCGAGGGCTAGAACCTGGTCAGGTAGTGATCGAGTTCCCAGGCCGAAACCGTGTTGTGGTAATCCCACCACTCGCGTTGTTTGAGTTCGACCCAGGAGCGGGCCAGATCGGCGCCCATCACCTCACGGCCCAGATCGTCGGCGTCGAAGGCCTCCGTCGCCTCGAGCAGAGTCCGCGGCAAGACCGTCACTCCCCTCTCGTCCAGCTCTTCCTGGCTCAAGAGGTACATGTTCTCCTTGCGCGGATCGCCCGGATCGATTTCGTTCTCGATACCCTCCAGGCCGGCCGCCAGCATCATGGCGGCCGCGAGATAGACGTTCATGGCCGGATCGACGGCCCGGCATTCGACCCGGCGGCTCGACAGATAGACGCCCTCGTGTTTCGCCTTCTTGCTCTCCTCGCCCTCGATCTCCGGCCGGGTCATCGGCACGCGCAGCATATGGGTGCGGTTGTTGCCGCCGTAGGAGACGAAGATCGGCGCCCAGGTGAAGCCCGTCATCGAGCCGGTCTTGATGAGACGCTTATAGGAATTGACGATCGGACAAGTCACCGCGACCACCGCCGGCGCATGCTTCAGCACGCCGCCCAGGAAGTGATAGCCCAGCTTCGAAAGGCCGCAACCGCGCGGATCGCTCTCGTCGCCCATCACGTTCTCGCCGGTCTCCAAGGATTCGAAGGACATGTTGAAATGGGCGCCGCTGCCCGTCCGATCGGCATAGGGCTTGGGCATGAAGGTCGCCTCCCAGCCGTAGGCGCGGGCGCATTCCTTCATCATCATGCGGAACAGGGTATAGCGGTCCGCCATGGTCATGACGTCGGAATAGGCAAAATCGAATTCGAACTGGCTGTTGGCGTCCTCGTGGTCGAAGGAATGCACTTCCCAGCCCAGGTGATTCATGTGGCCGACCACTTCGTCCAGCCAATCGATGTTCTCGAGCAGCCCGATGGCGTCGTAGGCCGCCTTGGGCAGCACGTCGAGCGGGTTGCTCGGCTTGACCTTGTTGCCCTCGCGCGTGACCAGGAAAATCTCGCATTCGATGCCCAGATTGAAGCGCAGTCCCAGCTTGGCGGCGCGATCGATCTGGCGCTGCAGGACATTGCGCGAGCACATCGGCCAAGGCTCGTTGTGATACATCAGGCGTCCCGGGGCCCAGGCCACGGTCGGTCGCCAGGGCAGTTGGACGACCGCGTTCGGATCGGGATGGACCGACAACTCGTCGTCGTGAGGACCCTGGCCGAGCCCGTCCAGGGCGGCGCCGGTGAACAGCTCGGACCCTCGAATCATGCGCTCGAAATGCTCGATCGGCACGGCTTTGGCCTTGGATATGCCGTGCATGTCGGTATAGGACGCCAGGCAGTGGCGGACGCCCTTGTCGATCAGGTCGCGCTTGATCTCGTCGAGACTGGCCATGAATGATCTCCTGGAAAACAATGCGGACAGGTATCGTCCGGCGCCATATTTAATCGTACAATTAACATGCTGACCAGACCTAGAAGCAAGTTGCGCCCGAGGGGAACCCGCAGAGATGACTGAAAGCCGCGACAAAGCGAACCGCGAGGCATTGCGCCACCTGACCGAGGCCGATCCGACGCTGGAGGATATCCTGCCGGCGGGCGAGGCCATGCCCGGCATGGCGGCGAACATGGTCCTGACCTCGGGGCCGCGCATGGCCTGGGCGGACTACACCGGCGGCCAGCGCGAGGCCGTGATCGGCGGCGCCCTGTTCGAGGGATTGGCGGCCGACCGCGACGACGCCCTCGCGAAGATCGACTCCGGCGAGATCGTTGTCGACGGCTGCCACGACCATGGCGCGGTCGACTCCCTGGCCGGAATCTACACC
>JABIRQ010000258.1 GCA_018699755.1 Rhodospirillaceae bacterium
GCGGTCGAGGGCCATGGCGCCGATCTGCTGTGCAACCAGGTCGAGTACCATCCCTATCTCTCCCAGGAGAAGGTTTTAGAAGCGGTCCGCCGCTACGGCATGATGCTGACCGCCTATTCGCCGATCGCCCGCGGCAAGGTCCTGGACGAACCCGCCATCCGCGATATCGCCGAACGGCACGGCAAATCCCCGGCCCAGATCGCCCTGCGATGGTTGCTCGACCAGGAGGCTGTCGCCGCCATCCCGCGCACCGCGAACGAAAAGCACCTGCGCGCAAATTTCGAGATTTTCGATTTTTCCCTGAAGCCCGAGGACCGCGCGGCCATCGACGGCCTGCGCGGCGACGGCCGCATGATCGAGGTCGAGGGTTACGCCCCCGACTGGGATCCGGCTTGATCCTGGCCGTCCTGCCGACCCGTAGGGAGAAACCCTTGGCGTGAAAATAGGCCCGCACGGAAGGCGCGAGCGGTCCTAGGCGCGGCCGATCTCAAGGGTCCGGGCGCCGCTGATGCGCAGATCGGCGCAGGCCACGGCGAACCCGTCCAGATTCTCGGTCATGCGGCCGAAGATCGTGCAGGGGCTCCAGCCCAAGGGGCCGAAGATCCGGCCGCCCGGCGCGTAGAACATGCCGATCTCCCACAGCTCGTCGGTCAGGCCGTACATGTGATTTTGCGGCTGATAGAACCACAGGCAATCGCCCGGCGCCGGAATGCAGGTCTGGTTTTCCGGCGGGATCGCCAGGGGGTCGAAGGTCTGCGCTTCCGGCGGCAGGCCGACCATGATTTCCGGGCCCGCGAACATGGCGTGCAGGCAGAGCATGCGGGCCGGCTTTTTCAACGCCGTCCACAGGGTTTCGCAGGTGACCGGCGCATTTTCCTCATTGAGGCTGACGCCGCCCTCGACGCCGGATTCGACGAAGCGGAACGAAAGCATGCGGCCCATCGCGTATCCCCCTGGGTTCGAGCCCGCCGTGCGGGACGGCGTGGGTGGATCGGTTGGAGCGGGTGATGGGAATCGAACCCACGACATACAGCTTGGGAAGCTGTCGTTCTACCACTGAACTACACCCGCATCCCGCCGGATTATAGGAGGCGCGCACCGCCCCGCAAGGGACCGCGACTCGTCTAATTCGGCTGCCCCAAACATTCGCGCAGGGCACGGGCGAGATTGCGCATCAGATCGAAATAGGCGTCCGGGCCAGGCGGAAGGTCCGCGCCGAGAGGGTCCAGCACGCCGGCCCGGGCGCCCGTGCCTTCGATCACAGTGCGGATCAGGGCCGGCTCGAACTGCGGCTCGGCGAAGACGCAGCGCGCGTCCAGTTCCGCTATCTTGGCGCGGATTTCCTTCAGCCGCCGGGCCCCCGGCTTGCGCCCGTCGCTGACCGCGATCGAGCCGATTGCAAGGGTTCCGAATCGGTCCTCGAAATACCGGTAGGCGTCATGGAAAACGACATAGGGAACCTCCGCGACCGGGTCCAAGAGAGCCGCGATCTCCGCCTCCAGCTTATCCAGCCGGGTTTCCATCATGTCCCCGTTCGCCGTATAGCCTGCGGCGTTCTCCGGATCGGCCGCGCTCAGCGCTTCGACCGCGATGCGGACGATTCGCCGGGCATTTTCGGGGTCGAGCCAGATATGCGGATTGGTTTCGTCATGGCCGTCGACACCCTCGCCGGACGCCATCGCATCCTCCCCACCGTCGTCTGGGTCGCGATGCTCCTCCCAGGCGCCACCGTCGCGCGTGGCGCGGCGGAGGATCGAAGCCTGCTCCAACAGCGCAATGGTCTTGGCGCCGCCTGCGAGACTCGCCAGCGGCTTGATCAGAAAGCTCTCCATGCTCGGGCCGACCCAGAAGACGATATCGGCGCGATCCAGAGCCTGGGCGTCGGATGGCCGCAGCGCATAATAGTGAGGCGACGCGCCACCCTTCACGATCAGGACCGGTTCGCCCAGGCCCGTCATCACCCCGGCCACCAGGCTATGGATCGGCGCGATGCTGACGGCCACCTCCGGCCCGGCGGCCGGCGCGGGGCCCGCACTCGAAAGAAAGACGCCCGCGAGGAGGGCGGCGCAAAGGGCCGGTGTGCGCATACGCCGCATCGATGGTGTCTCCCGCTATCCCGCCAGCCTCGCGTTCGCTCGCTGGCGCTGGATCGAAATGTTATGATATAACATGACAATCCGCCGCAACCCTCCAGCGTCATGAAACAACGAACGAAACGCCGGGCATTCCCCAGGGAGGGCCACGATCACGCCGACTGCGTCGCCTCGGCCCTGGACGCGGCGGAGACGCGCTGCGCCGACCGTGGCGCGCGCTTGACGCCCTTGCGACGCCGGGTGCTGGAGATCGTCTGGCGCGGTCATGCCCCGGTCCGGGCCTATGAGGTGCTCGACCGGCTGCGCGAGGATGGCGCCGGCGCGGCCGCGCCGCCCACCGTCTACCGCGCCCTCGACTTCCTGATGGAGCACGGCCTGGTCCACCGCATCGAATCGCTCAACGCCTTTATCGGCTGCGATCATCCGGACGAGGCCCATAGCGGCCAGTTCCTGATCTGCCGCGACTGCGGCCTGGTCGCCGAACTGGACGACGCGGAGATTTCCGGCGTGCTGGCCCGCAAGGCGCGCGCCCTCGGCTTCGTCGACGAGCGCGCGACGGTCGAGTTGCGCGGCCTGTGTCCCGAATGCCGGGGCGGGCGAGGATGAGCGCACCGCTCCTCTCCCTCGACCGGGTGACGATTCGCTACGGCGCGGAACCGGCCGTCAACGGCGTCGATCTCGCGATCGCGCCGGGCGAGATCGTCACCCTGATCGGCCCCAACGGCTCGGGCAAGACGAGCATCGTCCGCGCGGCGCTCGGCCTGCTCGCGCCGGACGAAGGCGCCGTGACAACGGCGCCGGGCCTGCGTATCGGCTATGTGCCCCAGGACTGGCATGTCGAGGACACCCTGCCCATTACCGTGCGCCGCTTCCTGACCTTGCGGGGCGCGAAGAGCAAAGCGGACCTGGAGCGCGCCCTCGAAGAGGTCGGCGCGGCCCATGTCATAGACAGCCCGCTCCAGCACCTGTCGGGGGGCGAGAGCCGGCGTGTGCTGCTGGCCCGGGCACTGCTGCGCGACCCCGACCTGCTGGTCCTGGATGAACCCATGGCCGCCGTCGACGTCACCGGCCGGGCCGAGCTCTATCGTCTGATTCGCCTGATTCGCGACCGGCGCGGCTGCGGCGTCCTGCTGGTCTCCCACGACCTGCATCTGGTCATGGCGGAAACCGACCGGGTGCTCTGCCTGAACCGCCATGTCTGCTGCAGCGGCACCCCCGAATCGGTGCTCGCCCATCCGGAATACCTGGCCCTGTTCGGGCCGCGGCTGGGCCGGGAGCTAGCCGTCTACACCCATCACCACGACCACGACCACGATCTTCACGGCCGCGCCCTCGAACAGGGCGGCTGCGCGCCGGACGGGCAAGGCGACGGGCCCGGCGATGTCTGACTTCATGCTGCGCGCGGCCTTGGCCGGGATCGGCCTCGCCCTGCTGGTCGGGCCGCTGGGCTCTCTCGTCGTCTGGCGCCGCATGGCCTATTTCGGCGACACCCTGGCCCATTCCGCGCTGCTCGGCATCGGCCTGGGCTTTCTCCTGGGGGTCGAGCCGAGCCTCGGCATCCTGGCCACGGGCCTCGCGATGGCCCTGCTGCTGACCGGCCTGGAACGGCGCCGGGCGATGCTGTCGCGCGACACGATCCTGGGCATCCTGGCCCATGGCTCGCTCTCTCTCGGTCTGATCGTCATCGCCTTTCAGGAGCGCCTGCGCGTCGATCTCGTCTCTTACCTGTTCGGCGACATCCTGGCCGTCGACGCAACCGACCTCGCCTGGATCTACGGCGGCGGGATCGTCGTTCTGGGCGTGCTGGCCCTGATCTGGCGCCCCATCCTGCTGGCCACCCTCAGCCCGGAACTGGCCCAGGTCGAAGGCGTGCGGGTGCGCCGGATCCAGCTTGTCCTCGCCCTGCTCATGGCCGGGGTCGTCGCCCTCGCCATGAAGCTGATCGGCATCCTCCTCGTCACCTCCTTGCTGATCGTGCCGGCGGCGGCGGCGCGCCAGCTCGCCCGCACGCCCGAGCAGATGGCGGCCCTGGCGGCCCTGTTCGCCGCCCTGGCCGCGATCGGCGGTCTCCAGGCCTCGCTGCTCTGGGATCTGCCCTCGGGCCCGGCGATCGTGGTCGCGGCCCTCGTCCTGTTCGCCGGCGCCTCGGCTTGGCGCCCCGCCGCGCACCGCTGATCCGTCGGACGGCTCTCTCCGCGGAATCGAGCCGCGCGAAATCGAGCCCCACGAAATCGTGACGGCGCCGCAAGGGTCAGGCCGTTGAGGCCCGCCGCAAGGCCCTGTTATATACGCCCGATCCGGCCCCTTTCCCTGCCACGGCGGCCCCATGAACCTGCAACGTCCCCAGCCGGCGCCCGGACTGGCGCCCGAAAAATTCCGCGACCCGGACCGCACGGCCGCGGGCGAACGGCGCGCCGCGGTCGCCCTCGACGGCCTGGCCACCCTGTGGATCAACACGGGCACCTTGTGCAACCTCACCTGCGACGGCTGCTATATCGAATCGAGCCCGACCAACGACCGCCTGGCCTATATCTCGGCGGCGGAGGTTGCGGTCTATCTGGACGAGATCGAGGCCGAAGGCCTGGGCACGGAGGAGATCGCCTTCACGGGGGGTGAGCCCTTCATGAACCCGGATATCATGGCGATGCTGGAAGATGTCCTCGGCCGCGGGTTCCGCGCCCTGGTCCTGACCAACGCCATGCGCCCCATGATGAAGCTGGCCGAACCCCTCGCCGCGCTGCGCGCGCGCCATGGTGCGAATCTCCTCATCCGCGTTTCCCTCGACCACTACGCCCGGGAATTCCACGAATTGATGCGCGGCCCGAACAGTTGGGCGCCCGCCGTCCACGGCCTCGAATGGCTCGCGCGGGAAGGCTTCCGCCTCCATGTCGCGGGCCGGACCTGCTGGGAGGAATCGGAGGACGAGCTGCGCGCCGGCTTCGCCCGCCTCTTCGCCGGCCATGCGATTCCGGTGGACGCCGCCGATCCCGTCGCCCTGACCCTGTTCCCGGAAATGGACGAGCGCCTGGACGTGCCGGAAATCACCGAGGCCTGCTGGGGCATCCTGGGCGTGGAGCCCGAAGCGATGATGTGCGCGGGCTCGCGCATGGTGGTCAAGCGCAAGGGCGCGGCAGGGCCCGTCGTCCTGCCCTGCACCCTGCTGCCCTACGACGAATCCTTTGAGATGGGCCCGCGCCTGAGCGACGCCCTGGGCCCGGTCAAGCTGAACCATCCCCATTGCGCCCGCTTCTGCGTCCTGGGCGGGGGCTCCTGCAGCCGCGCGGGATAGCCGCCCCGTCGCTTGACTCCCTTCGTGGAAGGGATTATTCAGCTTCCAACGTGGTGATTTGGCCCGACCGGCTTGCGGCCACGCTAAATAACTCAGCTAAAAGGTCGGAGCGGTCTGTCAGCCCCGTCCTTAGTTTGTCCGGTCGGGGCTTTTCTTTGTCCGCCTTCGGGCGGCGGGAGGATGACAATGACCGACCGCATCGGCGATACGCCCCCCACTTGGCGCGCCCAGACCAATCTCGTGCGCGGCGGCACGCGCCGCAGTGAATTCAACGAGACCTGCGAAGCCCTCTACATGACCTCGGGCTATGTCTACGGCAGCGCCGAGGAAGCCGAGGCCGCGTTCAAGGGCGACCTCTCTCGCTTCGTCTATTCGCGCTACGCCAACCCGACCGTGGCCATGTTCGAGGAACGCATGTGCCTGCTGGAAGGGGCCGAGGACGCGCGGGCCGTGGGCAGTGGCATGGCGGCGGTCTTCGCCGCCCTGCTATGCCAGCTTCGCGCGGGCGACCGGGTCGTCGCCGCGCGCGCCCTGTTCGGCTCGTGCCATTTCATCATCGCGGAACTGCTGCCCCGCTGGGGCATCGAGACCGTCTTCGTCGACGGCGGCGATCTGGACCAATGGCGCGACGCGCTCGCCCGGCCGACCCAGGCGGTGTTCTTCGAAAGCCCCGCCAATCCGACGACCGAGGTGATCGACATGGCCGCGATCTGCGCCCTGGCCCACGAGGCGGGCGCGCGGGTCGTGGTCGACAACGTCTTCGCCACGCCCCTGCTGCAACGGCCCATGGATCACGGCGCCGATGTCGTCGTCTATTCCGCGACCAAGCATATCGACGGCCAAGGCCGCGCCCTGGGCGGCATCGTCCTGGCGGACAAGGCCTTCATCGACGACCATCTCCAGGCTTTCCTGCGCCACACCGGCCCGTCGCTCAGCCCGTTCAACGCCTGGCTCCTGCTCAAGGGGCTCGAGACCATGGATCTGCGCGTCGCGCGCCATTGCGAGAACGCCCTCGCCGTCGCCCGCTTCCTGGAATCCCGTCCCGAAGTGAGGCGCGTGCTCTATCCGGGCCTGGCGAGCCACCCTCAACACAATCTGGCGCTCAGCCAGATGACGGCGGGCGGCAGCGTCCTGGCCCTGGAGATCGCGGGCGGCAAGGCGGGCGCCTTTCGCGCCCTCAACCGCCTGCGCCTGATCGATATTTCGAACAACCTGGGCGACGCCAAATCCCTGATCACCCATCCAGCCACGACCACCCATCAGCGCCTGCCGGAGGAGGACCGCGCGCGCCTGGGCATCGGCCCGGGCCTGCTGCGCCTCTCCGTGGGCTTGGAGGATGTCGCCGATATTCGCGAGGATCTCGCCCAGGCGCTCGACACGGCGGCCTGAGCCGATCCGCCGTCGGTCGGCGGGTGCCCTGGACAAAGGGTCGCGCGGGCCTAGAATCCCGGGACATCGGCCACCGAGTCGACATCCCCCGCGCGAGGCGCGCATGTACGAAGAAACGACCAACGGCATCAAGGTCTCGGTCCACCCCTTCTATCTGGACGATCAGTCCGATCCGGACAGCGGTCACTATGTCTGGGCCTATCAGGTGCGTATCGAGAATCTGGGCGGAGAGACCGTGCAGCTTCGCAACCGCCATTGGCGCATCGTCGACGCAGCCGGCCGGGTGCAAGAGGTGCGCGGCGCCGGAGTGGTCGGCGAGCAGCCGATTCTGAACCCTGGCGAATCGTACGAATATACCAGCGGCACGCCCCTCCCGACCCCGTCGGGGATCATGGGCGGCAGCTACGAGATGGAGCGCCAAGGCGGGGAACGATTCGATATCGCGATTCCGACCTTCTCCCTCGACAGTCCCGCCGAAACCGTCCGCCTCCATTGATCGATCGCGGCAGGGGCCGAACAATGGGCCGCACCGCCGATCAAACCGAAGGAATGCCCTCCTGACCCAATCGAATCGCATCGGCACCCCGGCCAAGGACGGCGTCGCCAAGCTCCAGGCGACCGTCCCCGCGTCACCGCTTCGCCCGACCAAGGAAGAGGCGGAGGCGGCGGTCCGCACCTTGCTGCTCTGGGCCGGCGACGACCCGGACCGAGAAGGCTTGCTCGACACCCCGCGCCGGGTGACGGAAGCCTATCGGGAATGGTTCGGCGGCTACGAGCTCGATCCCGTCGCCTTCCTGCAACGGACCTTCTCGGAGACCGAGGGCTATGACGAGATGGTCGTCCTGCGCGACATCCGCTTCAGTTCCCATTGCGAGCATCATATGGCGCCGGTCATCGGCAGGGCGCATGTCGCCTATCTGCCCAACCGCCGGGTGGTCGGCATCAGCAAGCTGGCGCGGGTGATCGATTCCTATGCCCGCCGCCTGCAGATCCAGGAAAAACTGACCGCGCAGATCGCCAACACCATGCAGGAAGTGCTGGAGCCCCAGGGCGTGGCCGTGGTGGTCGAAGCCGTCCATCACTGCATGACGACCCGAGGGGTCAACAAGCCCGGCGTTTCGATGGTGACCAGCCGCATGCTCGGCCAGTTCCGCGACGACGGATCGACCCGGCGCGAATTCCTTGCCATGATCGGCAATCCCGCGTCCGGTCACGCTTTGGGCTGACGCCCGGGCGCGTCGAGGAGCGGAAGAGCCGCGCGCGGGTCGACGCGGCGGGGCGGGGAGCTTCCATAGTCGTGACAACCGGCGTCAATACGGGAAGACATCCGGCCGATGCGTGATCTGCGGCCCGTTCTGCGCATCGTCGGCGTGCTGCTGACCACCCTCGCCTTGGCCATGGTGATTCCGGCGATCGCGGACGCCACCGTCGGCAACCCCGATTGGGAGGTGTTCAGCGTCGCCGCCGCCTTCACCCTGTTCGTGGGCGGCGCGCTGACCCTGTCGAATCGAAGCGAGAGCAACCGCCTCTCCATCCGCCAGGCCTTCGTCCTGACCACGGTGAGCTGGCTGGTGATCGCGCTCTTCGCGGCCCTGCCCTTCGCCTTCTCCGATCTCGACCTCAGCTACACGGACGCCTTTTTCGAGGCCATGTCGGGCATCACCACGACCGGTTCGACCGTGATCACCGGACTCGATTTCGCGCCGCCGGGAATCCTGTTGTGGCGCGCCCTGCTGCAATGGATGGGCGGCGTCGGCATCATCGTCGTCGCCATCGCGGTGCTGCCCATCCTGCGCATCGGCGGCATGCAGATCTTCCGCATGGAATCCTCGGACACCAGCGAGAAGGTCCTGCCGCGCGTGACCCAGATCGCGACGGGCATCGCCATCATCTATCTCCTGCTGACCCTGCTCTGCGCCGCCCTGTACTGGGCCGCCGGCATGACCGCCTTCGAGGCCCTGTGCCATGCCATGACGACGATCGCGACGGGCGGCTTCTCGACCTCGGATTCCTCGATCGCCGCCTTCGACAACCCGACCGTCGACTGGATATCCGTGGTTTTCATGATTCTCGGCGGCATGCCCTTCGTACTTTTCCTGCAACTCGTGCGCGGCAAGCCCGGGCTGCTGTTTCGGGACGACCAGGTCCGCTGGTTCCTCGCCGTCGTGGCCGCTGCGATTCTGATGGTGGCCGGCTGGCTCTGGCTGGAGAACGGCGCCGAGCCGGGCAGCGCCCTGCGCTACGCCGCCTTCAATGTCGTCTCGATCATCACCGGCACGGGCTACGCGACCGACGATTTCGCGAGCTGGGGCGGCTTCGCCGTCGCCACCTTCTTCCTTCTGATGTTCATCGGCGGTTGCGCCGGGTCGACCTCCTGCGGGATCAAGATCTTTCGCTTTCAGGTCCTCTATGCGACCGCCAAGATTCAGATGCTGCGCCTGCTGCAGCCTCACGGCGTCTTCATCCCCTACTACAACCGCCAGCCGATCCCGGACACGGTCGCCGCCTCGGTCATGGGATTCTTCTTCCTGTTCGTCATCTGCTTCGCCATGCTCGCCATGGCGCTCGGCCTCATGGGGCTCGACTTCCTGACCTCTGTGTCGGGGGCCGCGACGGCGATCGCCAATGTCGGGCCAGGACTGGGCGACGTGATCGGACCCGTGGGGACCTTCGCGCCCCTGCCCGACGCGGCGAAGTGGCTGCTTTCGGCCGGCATGCTGCTCGGCCGGCTCGAATTGTTCACGGTGTTGATCCTGTTCGTCCCCGCCTTCTGGCGCGACTAGGCGCGCAGCGGAATTCCAGAAGAGATCGCAAGACGGAGAGAACGATGACCGGCCGCGAAATGACCACGAGAGAGATGATCGACACCCTGATCGGGTTCGATACCGTCTCGGCCAAGTCCAACATGGCGCTGATAGAATGGGTCGCCGACTATCTCGACGGCCATGGCGTGGCCTCGCACCTCATCCATTCGGACGACAAGCAGAAAGCCAATCTATTCGCCACCATCGGCCCGGAGGAGGACGGCGGCGTGGCCCTCTCCGGCCATACAGACGTGGTGCCTGTGGCTGGCCAGCCTTGGGACAACGACCCCTTCACCGTGGTCGAGAAGGACGGCAAGCTTTTCGGCCGCGGCACCTGCGACATGAAAAGCTTTCTGGCCATCGCCCTGGCGAAGGTCCCGCAGATGAAAGCCGCGGCCCTCAAGAAACCCCTGCATCTCGCCCTGTCCTACGACGAGGAGATCGGCTGCCTGGGCGCGCCGCGCATGATCGAGGCGATCAACCGCAACCTGCCCAAGCCGGCCATCGTGATCGTCGGCGAACCGACCGAGATGAAGGTCGCCAATGCCCATAAGGGGCCCTACGCCTATCAGACCGTGGTCACCGGGCTGGAGGCCCATTCCAGCCAGCCCCATATCGCGGTCAACGCGATCCACTACGCGGCGCGGGTGGTGAGCTTCCTGGAAGACTTGGCCGACGAGCTGGCCGCGCGCGGCGATCCCGGCTCGGCCGAGTTCGAACCGCCCTATACGACGATCAGCGTGACCACCGTCGACGGCGGCACCGCCAACAACATCGTGCCGCGCCAATGCGTCCTCGGCATCAACGTGCGCCAGCTTCCCAGCACCGATCCCGACGAGATTCCGAACCGGCTGGCCGAATACACCCGCACGGTGCTGGAGCCCAGGATGAAGGCGATCGACGAATCGACGGGGATCGAGACTCAGCGCCTCTATTTCGTGCCGCCCCTGCGCAAGGAGGACGATTCGCCCGCCGAGGCCCTGGCCAAGTATCTGGCCGAGACCAACGAGACCACGGTCATCGCCTTCGGCACGGAAGGCGGCCAGTTCCAGGACGGCGGCATGTCCACCGTGATCTGCGGCCCGGGCAGCATCCTCCAGGCCCACAAGCCCAACGAGTTCATCGCCTTCGCCGAGATGGAGTCCGCTGCCATCGACGCGACGCCCGGGGGTACGCCTCTGATCAGCTATTGGAAGCTGCCGCCGGGGGAGGCGCTCATCGTTCGGGTGCGGCCGCCGGATTGCGACTACTGGAATTGTGAGTTCGGCAGCTACTGGTGGGAAACCATGGATTATCGCTGGCGCCTTTCCAGCACGAATATCCACCAGGCAGCCCTCGAGCCCGACGGCATGCTGACCGTCGTAGTCAGCCACGACGATCCCGGGGTAGCGAATTGGCTCGACCCCAGCGGACACGAGGACGGTTACCTGACTTTTCGCTGGATGGCAGCCCAGGAAAACCCCCGCCCGGTGTGTAGCCAGGTGCCCCGGCGCGATCTCTTCGATCATCTTCCGGCCGAGGTGCCCCGACTCAATGCGGACCAGCGCGCCGAACAGATTGCTGCTCGGCGAGCCGGGGTGCGCAAGCGCTTCAAAGGGTAAGGCGCTGGGGGAGAACTAGAGCAGGGCTTCGCTGAATCGTTTCAAATCGGCCCACGCGCGCTCCACCGGGATGCCGCC
>JABIRQ010000328.1 GCA_018699755.1 Rhodospirillaceae bacterium
ACGGCGCGGCAAGCGGGGCTCCCCGCCGCACCCGCCGAGTCGGTCGAAGCGGCGCTCTCCACCTTGGCCTCGGCGCGCGGCCAACCGGCCCAGGTGCTCATCTGCGGCTCGCTCCACCTCGCCGGGCACATCCTGGCGATCCAGGACCGGATCGAGGCCTGAACACGAAAGCCCCGCCGAAGGGCGGGGCTTCCAAGTTCCGTCGAGAGTCGTCGGTGCGATCAGACGACCGACTGGACCCATTCGTAAAGCTTGCTCTTGGGCAGGCTGCCGACCTTCTGGGAGGCGACCTGACCGTCCTTGAAGATCATCAGGGTAGGAATGCCCCGGACGCCGTATTTCACTGGGGTCGACGGGTTTTCATCGATATTGAGCTTGGCGACCGTCACCTGTTCGCCCATATCGGCCGCCAATTCCTCCAGCGCCGGGGCGATCTGCTTGCACGGCCCGCACCATTCGGCCCAGAAATCGACCAGCACCGCCTTGCCCGAATTGAGCACGTCGGCGTCGAAACTGTCGTCGCTTACCTTGGTCGTGACCATCCTGCGAAAACCCTTTCCCTATGTGGACGGCCAATTTCGAGGCCGAATTCCTATACGCCGAGGTCCCCTCCGACCCGGATGGCATTCTATGGCGTTCTGGGGAATCTAGGAAGCGCCGGGGGGCTGGTCAAGGTATCCAAGGGTCGAGCAAAACGTCGGGCAAGGACATCAGGCGTGGCCCGTCGGTCCAGAGAAGGGCGCAGCGCACCGCCCGGTCCGGATAGATGCGCCGCAACAGGGCGCGGTAGGAGGCCATCTGTCGCAGATAGAGAGGCGAGACCGCCTCGACCGCGACCGGTGGCGGCCGGTTGGTCTTGTAATCGACGATCAGAACCGCTTCGTCGGTCACGGCCAGACGGTCGACCTGGCCCGAAATCACCGCATCGCCGATCTTGCCGGCCAAGGGCGCCTCGGCGCGCGAATCGGGCGCGAAGAGAGCGGCGAATTCGGGCGCGTCGAGGACGGCCAGAACCTCACGCCCGAGGGCCGCCTGGGTATCCGGCTCGAGGTCGAGGAGCGGCCGCGCCAGATAGGCCGCGCAGGCGGCGGCGCGCCGGTCCGGCGCCAGTTCGGGCAGGTGCTGGAGCAGGGCATGGACGACGAGGCCGCGGCGAAAGCGCGCCTCGTCGCCCCCAGCCAAGGGCGAGAAGACGGGCGGCTCCTCCTCGCCGGGGCGCGACGGGGCGAGCGGGCGCGGCGGCGACGGTTCGGGCGGTGGCGGGCGGCCGGTCCAAGGGGGCAGGGGCGGCGGCGCTAGGCGGATCAAGCCGGCGCGGTCGTCGGTCTTGGTCGCGCCGCGTTGGGTGCGCGCGAAACGCAGGCCGTGCCCGGCCCAACCATCGGCCGAATCCTGCGAAAGATCGATATGGACCGCCTCCGCATGCTCGTTCAGGCCGGCGCGGATCAGCTCGTACCAGCAATCGGCCGGCGGTGCGGTCTTGCCGTGCCAGCCACAGACATAGAGCCGATCTTCCGCCCTTGTCATGGCGACATAGAGCAGGCGGCGGTATTCCCGCTCCCGCGCGGCCCGCGCCTCGGCCCTGGCCGCGCGGCAGACCGTTTCCTCGGCCGCGCGCTTGGGCGGCCACAGGACGAGATCGCCGGGCCAGAGCAAGGCGTCGTCCCGGATCGGCTTGGTCGTGGTGTCGGGCAGGATGACGACCGGCGCCTGCAGCCCCTTGGCGCCGTGGACGGTCATGATGCGAACCGCGTCGCCGCCCTGTTCCAACTCCCGCTTGATCTCGGTCTCGCCGGCGACAAGCCAATGCAGGAAGCCTTCCAGGCCGGGCGCCTCGCCCCTCTCATGCTCCAGGGCCAGGGCGAGGAACTCGTCGACGGGCTCGGCCGCGTCGGGACCGAGGCGGCCGAGCAGGGCGCGCCGTCCGCCCCCGGCGAGGAGGCCGGCATAGAGTTCGTAGGGCCGCTCGAAATCGACCCCGGCAAGCAGGACTTCCAACTTGTCGCGCGCGGCGGCCACGACGGGATCCGCCGACGCGGCGGCGCGCAGGGCGGCCCAGAGGGTGCCCGACCGGCCATGGGCCAGGCGGAACAGGGCATCCTCGTCCAGGCCGATGAAGGGGCCCTTGAGCACGCTGGCCAGGGTCAGGTCGTCCTCGGGCAGCAGCAGGAACCGCCCCAGGGCGACGAGGTCCTGCACGGCGAGCTGGTTGGTCAGGATCATCCGGTCGACCCCGGCCACGGCCACGTCGCGGTCCTTGAGGGCGCGTACCAGCTCCTCGACGAAAGCCGTGCGGCGGCGCACCAGGACCATGACGTCGCCCGGCGCCATGGCACGGTCGCGGGAGTCGAGCCAACCCTCCTCGCCGGGTTTCTTCGCCTCGATCCAGTCGGCGATCCGGTCGGCGATCACCCGGGCGAGCCGGGCCGCGGGCGCGTCGCCCGGCCGGGGGGCGGTGGGCAGGGCCCAGGGGCCGGGGTCGTCGGCCTCGCGCGGCCCGATCAGGGGCCAGACCTCGACCTTGCCAGCCTGGCCCACCCGGTCGGCCACATGGCGCACCCGTTCCCCCGGCTCGACCACCCCGTCGCGCGCGGGATCGAGCGCGAAGACCAAATCGACGGCGTCGAGCACGGCGTCGGTCGAGCGGAAGGAACGGTCTAGCGCGACCGTCTCGAATCCGGCCTCCGCCGCCGCGATCCTCTCGGCGAAATAGCCGCGCATGTCGGCAAATCCCTCGGGATCGGCACCCTGGAAGGAAAAGATCGACTGCTTGGCGTCGCCCACGGCGAAGACCGTCCGCCCGCCCGCACGCACGCCTTCGCCGGCGAAGAATTCCTCGGCAAGGATGCGCACGATCTCCCACTGGGACGGGTTCGTGTCCTGGGCCTCGTCGACCAGGATATGATCGATCCCGCCATCGAGCTTGTAGAGCACCCAGGGCGCCGCGCCGGGCGAGCGCAGCAGGCCGAGGGCGCCCTGAATCAAATCGTCGTAGTCGAGCCGGGCGCGGGCCCCCTTGCGCCGGTCATAGGAGTCGAACAGGGCGTCGGCGAAGACCAGCAAGGCTCCCGTGGCGGCGGCCACCCGCAC
This sequence comes from Rhodospirillaceae bacterium, assembly GCA_018699755.1. Taxonomy (GTDB): domain Bacteria; phylum Pseudomonadota; class Alphaproteobacteria; order CADEGL01; family CADEGL01; genus JABIRQ01. Next base: position 3,091 of record JABIRQ010000328.1, read on the forward strand.
GGCCTTGCGCCGTTCCTCCAGGGCGATCAGGCGTTCGGCCTCGCGGACCAGGGTGTCTTCGATGCTGGGAAGCGCGCCCTTCACCGCGTTGGTGGCGAGGCGAGCCAGGACGGTCCCCTCCTTGGTCAAAAACGCTTTCCGATAGTCGGCCAGAAGGGCGGGCCGATCTCTTTCCGGAGCCGCAACGAAATCGCCGATCGCTGCTCCTTTTCGGATGTCGTTGTCACTCCCCGATGCGAAGGCTTCTGCGGCTGCTATCAGACCGGTGCGGTCGAAGGCCATATCGCGGCAACCTTCGGCCAGAATCTCCTCTTCCGTCGCGCCGGGAGGAAGGCCGAGCGCATCGGCGACGGCGACAATCGTCCGGTCCAATCCGCCATGGTCGCGGATCAGGGCCCGCAGGCGCGCCCGTTCGCGCACGATAATGCTCAACAGGTCGTCGAAAGCCTGTTCCTGAAGTTCGCCGGCTATCGTCGCCAAGGCCGCATCGAGCGCTTCGTCGCCGGCGCGGGCACGGCCCAGCAGCTCTGCCACGATCCCGGCCAGCAGCTCGCGCGATTCGCGCTCGGCCAGCACCTCGAAATGGGGCGGCACCCCGGCCTCAAGCGGAAAACGGGCGAGAAGCGACTGGCAGAAGGCGTGGATGGTCTGGATGCGGATGCCGCCCGGCGCCTCCAGCACCCGGGCGAAGAGGCGGCGCGCCGCGTCGATCCGGGCGCCGTCGGGGGTTTCGCCGGTCAAGTCGGTCAGCGCCTTGCCGAGCTTGGCCTCGTCCTCGGTCGCCCAGTCCGCCAGCACGTCGTTGAGGCGAACCGCCATCTCGGCTGCCGCCGCGCGGGTGAAGGTCAAGCACAGCACCGCCTCGGGCTTCGTGCCCGCGAGCATCAGGCGGAGCACGCGATCAGTCAGCACCTTGGTCTTGCCGGTGCCCGCCGAGGCGCCGACCCAGGCGGAATGGGCCGGATCGGCGGCGCGCATCTGGGCCGCGGTCATTCCTCGCCCCCGCCGCCGGCCGACCATTCGGCGATGCGCGCCAGATGGGCGTAGTCGTCGAAGCGCGGCGCGCGCGCCGGATCGGGCACGGCGTGATAGGGGGTGGCGGGATCGTCGAAAGCCGCTATCAGGTCACCCAACCCGGCCAGGGCGGCCTCGGCCAGGGCGGCCGCGTCGCCGCGAACCTCCCGCACCTCGCCCGCCGGATCGCCGCCGGTCAGCCGCCAATAGGCCAGGGCGGCGGGCTCGCCGGCCGCCAGACCCGCGAAACCGCCCTGGCGCGCGATCGCCGCTTCGAGGGGAAGCTGAGGCTCCAACCCCGCCTCGACCTGGGGCGCGCTCGGCGCTTGTCCCGTCTTGTAGTCGATCACGGCCAGACGGCCGTCGGGCAGGCGGTCGATCCGGTCGGCCCGCGCGGTCAGTCGGAAGGAGCCGCCAGGGGCGGCTATCTCGAGCCGACCCTCCGCCTCGACCGCCGCGACTTGGCGGCCCAGTTCCAACTCGGCCTGTTTCGCCAGGAACCAAGCGGCGATTCGCTCGAAACGCGGCCACCAGAAGGCACGCACGCCGGGGCGATCCAGGGTCGCGCCGAAGGCTTCCTCGCCCAAAGCCAGCAGCCGGGCATGGGCGTCTTCCGGCGGGACATCCCCGGCCTCGTCGAGATAGGCGGCCAAGGCCGCATGAAGGATGCCGCCCCGTTCGGCCGCGCCGGGATCGGCGTCGATGGGATCGAGGGGCCGCAGGTCCAGCACGTGGCGCGCGTAGACCCCATAGGGATTGCGCATCAGGGTGCCGATCGCCGTTACCGAAAGCCGGCGCGGGCGGGCGGCAAGCGGTGGGCGCGGCGCGGGGCGTGGACAGGGCGCGATCCGCTCCGGCCGGTCGAGGCGGTCCTGCCAAGCCTGCCACGGCCCGCCGTCCCAAGCCTCACGGATCGCCGGATCGGTGGCGAACAGGCCGGCCGCGCGCATCGTCGTCTCCAGGCGAAGCAGCCAACGCGACGGCACGGTGGGCGCGCCCTCGACCCGTTCGGCCCGGGTCAGCACGACGTCCCGCGCGCCCAGGGCCTGGGCGAAATCATGGGCGGAGAGGCCGATGCGCCGCTCGGGCAAGGGTAGACCGAAGCGCGACCGCATGGGGCGGCTCAGCCACGGATCGGGCGGCGGATCGGCCGGCCAGACCCCTTCATTGAGGGAGCCCAGGATCAGGCGGTCGGCATGAAGCAGGCGCGCTTCGAGCGGGCCCCAGATGAACAGGCGCGGGTGGCGGCCCCAGCGCGGGCGCACGACCGGCCCGGCGATCAGCGCCTCGAACAGGGCCGGATAATCCGCCCCCGCCACCGGGGGCAGCCCGCCCGCCGAGCGGTGCAGTTCGGCCGCCAGGGCGGCGGCGGATTCGCCGTCCTCGCCGCGCCAGAGGCGGGCCGCGCCGCTGTTCTCGTCGCTTTCCGCCAGGGCTTCGGCGAAACCCAGATGGGCGGCGATCAGATCCGCCAGGCCGGCCCGGCGTTCGGCGAGAAGCGCCGAGAACCCGGCCGCCCGGGCGGCCAAGTCGTCGACCAGGGCGAGCGCATCGGCCCGTTCCTTCGCCATCTTCTTCTCGTCCAGGCTCTCGACCGCGCGGCGCAGCCCGGCCAAGCCGGGGGCCGGGCGGGGGCCGCGCAGGACCGCCCGTTCCAAGGCCCGCACCCGCGCCCGCAAGCGGGCGGGCGCTTGACCGGCGGCGGCCAGAGGATGCTTGAGCAGAGCGAGCAGGGTCACCGGCGCGAAACCCTCGGCCGCGGCCCGCGCGGACAGGCGCAGGAAGGCGCCGACCGGCGTCGATCCCAGGGGCTGCCCGGCGGAATCGTCGATCTCTATCCCCCAGCGCCGCAGTTCGGCCGCGACGCGCCGGGCCAAGGCCCGGTCCGGCGTGATTAAAGCGCCCGTGCGCCCGGGCTCCTCCAAGACTTCGCGCAGGAGCAGGGCGATCACCGCCGCCTCCTCGCGCGGGGTCGGGCAGACGACGCGCCGAAGGCCGGCGACCGACTCCGGCGTGACCGATTTCCCGTCCTCGACGGCGAGGCGCCGCCAAGCATCGGTTCGCTCCGCGGGGCGCATCGCCTCCGCCACGAACCGGGCGCGGGCGCGCGCCGCCGGCCCCGGCTCCGATCCCGGCCAGTCGGCCACGCGGTTCCGGTCGATACCGATCCGGGCGA
>JABIRQ010000366.1 GCA_018699755.1 Rhodospirillaceae bacterium
CCGGCGCGCTGGCGTCTTGCGGGAATGAGGACAGCAACCATGGCCGAAACCAGCTACGACCTGATCGTCATCGGCGCGGGGCCGGGCGGCTATGTTGCCGCGATCCGGGCCACCCAGCTCGGCATGAAGACGGCCTGCGTCGAGAAGCGCGAGAGGCTGGGCGGCACCTGCCTCAATATCGGCTGCATCCCGTCCAAGGCGCTGCTCCATTCCTCCGAGCTCTATCACCAGGCCGCCCACGGGCTGGAAGCCCACGGGGTCAAGGCCGGCAAGGTCTCGCTCGATCTCGATGCGATGCTGGCGCGCAAGGACAAGGTGGTGGACGACCTGACCAAGGGCATCGCCTTCCTGTTCAAGAAGAACAAGGTCGATCACCTCCTCGGCACCGGGCGCGTCGCGGGCAAGGGCAAGGTTGCGGTGAAGGACGCCGACGGCAAGGAAGTCGAATACGGGGCCAAGAACATCCTGATCGCCACCGGTTCCGACGTCGCGCCGCTGAAGGGGGTCGAGATCGACGAGAAGCGCATCGTCTCCTCGACCGGCGCCCTGACCCTGTCCGAAGTGCCCAAGAAGCTGCTGATCGTCGGCGCGGGCTATATCGGGTTGGAGATGGGCTCGGTCTGGGGCCGGCTGGGCGCGGAGGTCACGGTCGTCGAATTCCTCGACCGCATCACCCCAGGCATGGATTCCGAAATCGCCAAGAATTTCCAACGGGTCCTCAAGAAGCAGGGCATGACGTTCAAGCTCGGCACCAAGGTGACCGCGGCCAAGGCCGGCAAGGACGGGGTGAAGGTGACTCTGGAGCCGGCCAAGGGCGGCGAGGCCGAGACCCTGGAGGCGGATATCGTCCTGGTCGCCATCGGCCGCCGCCCCTATACCGAGGGCCTGGGCCTCGAGGAGGCGGGGGTGAAGCTGGACGAACGCGGTTTCGTCGAGACGGACGACCATTTCCGCACATCGGCCGACGGCATCTGGGCGATCGGCGATTGCCGGCCCGGCCCGATGCTGGCCCATAAGGCGGAGGAGGAGGGCATGGTCGCCGCCGAGATCATGGCGGGCCAGGCGGGCCACGTGAACTACGACGCCTGCCCCGGCATCGTCTACACCACGCCGGAGGTCGCTTCGGTGGGCAAGACCGAGGACCAGCTCAAGGAAGACGGCGTGGACTACACGGTCGGCAAGTTCCCCTTCACGGCCAACAGCCGGGCCCGGGCGAACGGCGAGACGGACGGCCTGGTCAAGGTCCTGGCCGATACCAAGACCGACCGGGTGCTCGGGGTCCATATCCTGGGCGACGACGCGGGCACGCTGATCCACGAGGCGGTCGCGGCGATCGAATACGGCGCCTCGGCCGAGGATATGGCGCGCACCTTCCACGGCCACCCGACCCTGAACGAGGCGGTCAAGGAAGCCGCCCTGGCCGTCGCCGGGCGGGCCATCCATATCTAGACAGCGATGACCGGAGACGAGCGCCCAAGCCGTTCGCGGGACCGTTTGCCGGCGCTGCGGCGCGAAGCGCCGCCGCCCCTCGACCCGTCCGCGCCCCCCCGGCGCCGGGGGCACAGGCGCTGGCTCGTCCTGCTCGCCGGCTGGGGCTTCATCGTCCTGGGCGTTTTGGGCCTCTTCCTGCCGTTCCTTCAGGGCATCCTCTTCCTGCTGATCGGCATCTGGCTGCTGTCCCATGAGATCGAGGGCGCGCGCCGCCTGCGCGAAAAGGTGACCCGGCGCATGCCCGTGCGCTGGCGGCCCGTGCTGGAACGGGCCGAGGCCCGCGCGGACCGCCTGTTCGCCCGCCTGCGCGGCGATTAGGTCGGGCGGGAAATGGCGGGGGGCGTACAACTCAAGGGCTGGGCCCTCGTCGCGGCTTTCTGTACGGCCCATGTGCTGAGCATCCTGGGCTTTGCCGCCTTCGCGGCCCTGCTGCCCGGCTTCTTCGTCGAATGGGGCCTGTCCAGCACCCAGGCGGGCTGGATCGGCGGCATCTATTTCGCGGGCTACGCCGCGGCCGTCCTGGTTCTGACGGGCGTGACCGACCGGATCGACCCGCGCCGGGTCTATATCGCCTGCGCCCTGCTGGGGGTGGCGGCCAGCCTGGGCTTCGCCTGGCTGGCCGACGGTTTCTGGTCGGCCTTGGTCTGGCGCATGGTCGCGGGGATCGCGGTCGCGGGCACCTATATGCCCGGCCTCAAGGCCATGGGCGAACGGCTCACCGGGCTCCACCCCTCGCGCGCTTTGGCCGTCTACACCGCGATGTTCGGTCTGGGCGCCAGCCTGTCCTACCTGGCGGCGGGCGAATTGGGCGCGATCCTTCCCTGGCGCACGGTTTTCGCCCTGCTCGCGGCCGGGCCGGCGGCCGCGGCCCTGGTGATTTTCGTCGCCGCCCGCCCGCATGCCCCGGCCGGTGCGGGCTCCGCCCGCCGGGCCCTCGACCTGCGCCCGGTCCTGCGCAACCGCGCGGCCATGGCCTATATCCTGGCCTACGGCGCCCATTGCTGGGAGCTGATGGGCATGCGCGCCTGGATCGTCGCCTACCTGGTCTTCAGCGAGACCCTGCAGCGCGCCGGCCTGACCCTGTGGAGCGCGGCGGCGATCGCCGCACTCGCCAACCTGATCGGCGTGGCGGGCAGCATCCTGGGCAACGAGCTCTGCGTCCGCCTGGGCCGGCGGCGAGTGGTCGTGACGGCGATGTTGGCCTCGGCCCTGCTGGGCTGCGTCCTCGGCTTCGGGGCGGCCCAGCCGCATCTGCTGGTCGCGGCGCTCGCCGTGATCTACGGCCTGCTGGTCATGGTCGATTCGGCCTCGATCATCGCCGGCGCGGTCATCGAAGCCCCGGCCGATCAGAAGGGCGCGACGATGGCCGTGCTCTCCTTCGTCGGGTTCACCGCATCCTTCCTCGGCCCCCTGGCCTTCGGCGTGGTCCTCGACCTGGCCGGCGGGCGCTACAGCGTCGGCGGCTGGGGCTGGGCCTTCGCCCTGCTGAGCCTGGGCGGCGTCTGCGGCGTCTTCGCCCTGCGCCGCGCGGCCGATCGGGTCGACGGAGAGTGATTTCGAACCGGTCGGTCGCCCTGCTTTGCCTGGCGCAGGTCCTCGGCCTCGCCAACTACTCCGCGGTGCCGGCGATCCTGCCGGTCTTCTTCGACGCCTGGGGTCTCGACAATGCCGAAGCTGGCTGGCTGGCCGGGGTCTATCTGGGCGGCTATACGGCGGCCGTGCTGCCCCTGGTCGCCCTGACCGACCGCATCCCGGCGCGTGCCCTCTATCTCTGGTCGATGGTCCTGACGGCGGTCGCCTGCCTGGGCTTCGCCCTGTTCGCCGACGGCCTGTGGACGGGGGCGGCGCTGCGCGCCCTCGCCGGCGCGGGCCTCGCCGGGACCTATATGCCCGGCCTCAAGGCCCTGTCGGACCGGGTCGAAGGCGCGCGCCGATCGCGCGTCGTCGCCTGGTACACCACGGCCTTCTCCGTTGGCGCCGGCCTGTCCTTCGTGATCGCGGGCGCGGCGGCCGAGCGGTTCGGCTGGCGCGGCGCTTTCGTCCTCTGCGGCATCCTGGCTTTGGTCGCGCTGGTCCTGGCCTGGATCGGCCTGCCGCGCGAGACCGCCCGGCCTCCGCGCCAGGCCGGGCCCTTGCTGCAGCTCGGCCCGGTGTTCCGGAACCGCCCGGCGATGGCCTATGTCCTGGCCTATTGCGCGGTCGTCTGGGGGGTCGCGGGGCTGCGTAACTGGATCGTCGTCTTCCTCGGCTTCGCCGCGGCCACCCAGCCCGACGGCGCCTGGATCGCGGGCGGGCTGCTGATCGCCGCGCTGGCGAATATCGTCGGGGTGCCTGCGGGCCTGCTGGGCAACGAGCTGGCCATCCGCCTCGGCCTCAAGCCGGTGGCGATCGCGATTTTCCTGGCGGGCGCGGCCGGGGGCGCGGTCTTCGGCTTCGCCGCCTCCCTGCCTTTCGCCGCCGTCGCCGGCCTGGCCGTGCTCTATGCTTTCGTCGCCCAGGGCAATATTTCGAGCGCCACGGCGGGGACGATCCAGGCGGCCGATCCGGCGCGCATGGGCACGACCATGGCGGTGCATTCCTTCATCGGGTTCTCGGGCGGCTTCGCCGCGCCCTTCGTCTTCGGCCTGGTGCTCGACCTCGCCGGGGGCAACGCCGCGCCGCTCGCCTGGGTGCTGGCCTTCGCAAGCTGCGGCCTGGCCTGCCTGCTGGGCGCGCTTGCGGTCGCCGTGTTGGACCGGCCCAGCCCAGCAGTTCGGGCCTAACGGCCCCGCGGTTTGGACCGCGCGCGCGGATGGGCGGCGGCGTGGACGGCGCGCAGCCGTTCGGTGTCCACGTCGGTATAGCGCTGGGTGGTCGAGAGCGAGGCATGGCCCAGCAGTTCCTGGATCGTCCGCAGGTCGCCGCCGGCGGCCAGCAGATGGGTCGCGAAGCTGTGGCGCAGGGCATGGGGGGTTGCGCTGTCCGGCAGGCCGAGCTGGGCGCGCAGCATAGCCGTGCGGCGCTGCACCTCGCGGGCACCAAGGCGGCCGCCGCGCACCGCGCGGAACAACGGATCCTCCGGCCCGGCGGCGAAGGGCAGGACGGCCAGATAGTCGGCGATCGCCGACTTGACCGCGGGGAGGACGGGGACGATGCGTTCCTTGCCGCCCTTGCCCAGGATGCGCAGGGTTTCGCCCTCGGGCGCCTGGCTGCGGTTGAGGCTCAGGGCCTCGGCGATGCGCAACCCGCAGCCGTAGAGCAGGGTGAAGACCGCCAGGTCGCGCTTTTGCACCCAGGCGGGATCGCGCGCCGGGTCGACCGGCGTGGCGACCAGGTCGAGGGCGTCGCGCTCGGTCAGCGGGCGGGGGACGGCATGGGCTTGGCGCGGCGTGCGGATCGCCGCCAGCCCGCCGCCGCCGCCGCGGCCCGTGCGTTCGAGAAAGCGGAAGAAGCCGCGCACGACCGAAAGGGCGCGCGCGGTCGAACTGCGGGCCAGCCCGTCCGCCGCGCGCCGGGCCAGCCAGGCGCGGAAATCGGTCGGCTGCAGCGCGCGCAGCGCGTCGAGGTCGGGCACCGCGCCAAGATGGTCGGTCAGGAAATCGAGGAAGGCGTCGAGATCGCGCCCGTAGGCGGCCAGGGTATGGGGCGAGGCGCGCCGCTCATGCGTCAGCCAGGCGCGCCAATCGGCGACGGCCTTGGCGAGGCCTTGCGCTTCGCCGGGGCGGATCAGGCCGGTAGGTACAGCCATGAGCGGATGGAGCGCGCCGTCACCCTGGCCAGAAAGGACAGGAGCTCCGTCCCCTGGCTGGGATGGAAGCGGGACTCGGAGCGCGCGCCGATGGCGAGCAGGCCGGTGGGGGCGTTCGGGCCGATATCCATGCGCAGCAGGGCCTCGGACTTCACCAGGCTGGCGCCGCCGCCGAAGATGGCCTCTTCGCCCTCACCCTCCGGGCAGGGCCGCAGAGTGCAGGCCTTGCCTTCGCCCAAGGCGGCGTCGATCGTGCCTTTCTCCAACACGCGCACGCCGGCCTTCTGGCTGCGCGGGCAATCGCCGTCCCCTTCGACGCAGAGGGTGACGACGTCGACGTCCAGATGAACGCCGAAATCGGTCGTCACGATCTCGATCAGATGCTCGAAGGAATGCGCGCCGAGCAGGGCGAGGATCGCGGCATGAACCCGGTTCTGGCTGACCAGATTGCCGCGGGTGGTGGCGACGAGTTCCTTGTAGGTCTGGCGGTGCTTGCGATGGTCGTCCTGAAGCTGGCGGATCATCGCGTGCTGCATGTCGACCACGCCCTCGCCCATCTCGCGCGCCGGCGGCGCGAGGACGGCGAGCAGTTCAGGATGGCCGCGCAGGAAGTCCGGATTCGCCCGCAGGAAGGCGACGACCTGATCCTCGGTGGCGTCCTCGATGGGCTTGGCCGCCGCGTCCTCAGCCATGGGAAACGGACCGCACCTTTTTATCGTCGCCCAGGATCGACTGGCCCGTCTTTTCCCAATCCGCGAGGAAGGCGGCCAATCCCTTGTCGGTCAGGGGATGGGCGAAGAGCTGGCGAATCACATTCGGCGGCATGGTCGAGACATGGGCGCCCATGCGGGCGGCCTCGACCACATGCATGGGATGGCGGATCGAGGCGACCAGGACCTGGGTCTTGAAGTCGGGGTACTGGGCGTAGATCCGGCAGATATCCTCGATCAGCGCCATCCCGGGCGTCGAGATGTCGTCGAGCCGCCCGACGAAGGGCGAGACGAAGGTCGCGCCCGCCTTGGCGGCGAGGATGGCCTGGCCCGGCGAGAAGCACAGGGTGACGTTGACCATGGTGCCTTCGCCCGAGAGCGCCTTGCAGGTCTTGAGGCCGTCGGGGGTCAGCGGCACCTTGACCGCGATGTTCGGCGCCAGACCGGCCAGGCGCTTGCCCTCGGCCAGCATGGTCTCGTGGTCCGTGGCGGCGACTTCCGCGCTGACCGGGCCCGAGACGATCTCGCAGATCTCCTGGACGACCTCGATGAAGTCGCGTCCCGATTTGGCGACGAGAGACGGGTTGGTGGTGACGCCGTCGAGCAGGCCGGTCGCCGCCAGATCGCGAATTTCCGCCGTGTCGGCGGTATCGATAAAGAATTTCATGGTTCTTCCTGACTCACGCTGACATTGGGGCCGACATCGCAGGAAATCGCGCGCGCCTCACGCTCGGGTTCCCGTATTTTCCGGTTGGAATCGCCCGCGCCCCTCCGCTCGTGGCCGGTCCCGTGAACCTCGTCTAGTGTATAGCGCATGCCCGCCCCTCATGCCAGTTCGCCCCCCGCTTCGAAACGGGATTCCGAGTCCGATTCGGCCGCCGGGCAGCGGTTGCGCGTGCTGCTTCCGCTGCCGTTGGCGGGAGCCTACGACTACCGCGCGCCGCCCGGCATGGCCCTGGTGCCGGGCACCTTCGTGCGCGTTCCCCTGGGCCGGCGAGAGATCGCGGGGGTGGTCTGGGACAGGATGGAGGACAAGGAAGGGGGCTCGGGCGAGATCGACGCCGCCCGCCTGCGCGACGTCTCCGAGGTGCTCGATGCGCCGCCGATGAGCGACGCGCTGCGCGGCCTGATCGACTGGATCGCGGCCTATACCCTGGCCCCGCCGGGTGCCGTGCTGCGCATGGCGATGAACGTGCCCGCGGCGTTGGAGCCGCCGCGCCCGATCACGGCCTATCGCCGGGCGGCGGTCGACCCTGAAGCCTCGGACGTGCGCCTCACCCTGACGCGCCGCCGGGTTCTGGCGCTGCTGGCCGACAGTCCGGCGCGGCCGGCCGGCGAGATCGCGCGCGAGGCCGGCACCGGCGCTTCGGTCGTCAAGGGCATGGCCGAGGCAGGGCTGCTCGAAGCCGTCAGCCTCAAGCCTCGCGCGGATTTCGCGCGGCCCGATCCGGAGCGTGTGGGCCCGATCCTGTCGCCGGACCAGCGGGCGGCGGGCGGGGCGTTGCGGGACTGGGTGGCGGCCGGGTGCTACGGCGCGATCCTGCTCGACGGCGTGCCTGGGGCGGGCAAGACCGAGGTCTATTTCGAGGCCATCGCCGAGGCCTTGCGCCGCGGCCGCCAGGCCCTCGTCCTGGTGCCGGAGATCGCCCTGACCGCCCAGTGGCTGGAGCGGTTCGAGCGGCGTTTCGGGGTCATGCCCGCGGTCTGGCATTCGGACCTGACACAGGCCCGGCGGCGCGAGACCTGGCGCGCCGTGGCGGAGGGCGAGGCGGCGGTCGTCGTCGCCGCGCGCTCGGGCCTGTTCCTGCCCTTCCCGGACCTGGGCGCGATCATCGTGGACGAGGAGCACGACCCCTCCTTCAAACAGGAGGAGGGGGTGATTTATCACGCCAGGGATATGGCGGTGGTGCGCGCCCATCTGAGCGCTATCCCGATCGTCCTGGTCTCCGCCACGCCGTCCCTGGAAAGCGTCGCCAATGTCGAGGCCGGGCGCTACGACCGGCTGCATCTGCCGGCGCGCCACGGCGGCGCCGCGCTGCCCGCGATCTCGGCCGTCGACATGCGCGCCGATCCGCCGCCGCGCCAAAGCTGGCTGTCGCCCACCCTGCGGACGGCCCTGGAGGAGACCTTCGCCGCGGGCGAGCAGGCCATGCTGTTCCTGAACCGCCGCGGCTATGCCCCGTTGACCCTGTGCCGGGCCTGCGGCCACCGCCTGCAATGCCCCCATTGCACCGCCTGGCTGGTCGAACACCGCCTGACCGGCCGGCTGATGTGCCACCATTGCGGCCATGACGTCGCCTTCCCGCGCGAATGCCCTTCCTGCGGGGCCGAAGATTCCCTGGCGGCCTGCGGACCGGGTGTCGAGCGCCTGGCCGAGGAGGTCGCGGGCCTGTGGCCGGACCTGCGCACCGCCGTCATGGCCAGCGACACGGTCGGCGGACCGGAGGCCGCCCAGGAACTGGTGCGCGCCGTGCGCGATCACGAGATCGACCTGCTGATCGGCACCCAGATCGTCGCCAAGGGGCACCATTTCCCGATGCTCACCCTGGTCGGGGTGGTCGATGCCGATCTCGGCCTCGCGGGCGGCGATCTGCGCGCGGCCGAACGGACCTACCAGTTGCTCTACCAGGTGGCCGGCCGCGCCGGGCGCGAGGCGCGGCCCGGGCGGGTGCTGCTGCAGACCTACATGCCGGAACACCCGGTGCTCGCCGCCCTGGTCTCGGGCGACCGGGACGGCTTCGTCGCCGCCGAGGCCGAGGCGCGCCGGGACCACGGCATGCCGCCCTTCGGGCGCTTGGCGGCGCTCATCGTTTCGGGCCCACGCGCCGATGAGGTCGACCAGGTGGCCCGCGCCCTGGGCCGGCGCGCGCCGCGCGGTTCGGGAGTGCTCGTGCTCGGCCCGGCCCCCGCGCCGCTTGCGCTGTTGCGCGGCCGGCATCGCCGGCGCCTGCTGCTCAAGGCGCCGCGCGGGCGGGCGGTTCAGCCGCTGCTTCGAGGCTGGGTGGCGGCCGTGAAAACGCCCGCCTCCGTGCGCGTTCAGGTTGACGTGGACCCCTACAGCTTCCTTTGATTTCCGGGCTCCGCGCCGGTCCCGGCGCGCGCTTGCGCGGGGTATATGAGTGTGTTAGAGAACCCCCGCTTTCCGGCGGGGCAAGCTTTGCCGGAGCGCTGGGGTTTTGGTCCGTCGCGGGCGCCTTGCTCGGGACGGGACCAGTGACTGATTTTCAATCGTGGGACTCCTCATTTGGCCTCCGAATCGACAGCCGTTTCCGGCATTGCCGACCGCTACGCGGGCGCGCTCTACGATCTGGCGGACGAGCAGAAGACGCTCGACGACACCGCCGAGGATCTGCGCGGCCTCGCGACGATGCTCGAGGAGAGCGAGGATTTCCGGCGCATGATCCGCAGCCCGGTGATCAGCAAGGAAGATCAGGCGGCCGCGTCCGGCGCGATCGTCGAGAAGGCGGGCGCGTCGGATCTAGTGCGCCGTTTCGTCGGCGCAATCGCCGCGAACCGGCGGCTGTTCGCCCTGCCCGCGATTATCAGGTCGTTTCTGGAGCTTCTGGCGACGCGCCGGGGCTTCGTCCGCGCCGAGGTCACCTCGGCGCATGAATTGAGCGATAGCCAGCGCCAGGAGTTGTCCGAGGCGCTCAAGGCATCGATGGGCAATGAAGTGAGCCTCGACGTCCAGGTGGATTCCGCCCTGATCGGCGGCCTGGTCGTTCGCGTGGGCTCTCGCATGATCGATTCGTCTCTCAAGACCAAGCTCGAGAGACTGCAACTCGCGATGAAAGGGGTCGGCTGATGGAGATCCGGGCCGCGGAAATCTCCGCGATTCTGAAAGAGCAGATCGCCAATTTCGGGACCGAAGCCGATGTCTCCGAGGTCGGTCAGGTCCTGTCCGTCGGTGACGGCGTGGCGCGCGTCCATGGCCTCGACAAGGTCCAGGCCGGCGAACTCGTCGAATTCCCCGGCGGTATCAAGGGCATGGCCCTGAACCTCGAAGTTGACAATGTCGGCGTCGTCATCTTCGGCGACGACCGCGGCATCGTCGAGGGCGACACGGTCAAGCGTACGGGTTCGATCGTCGACGTGCCGATCGGCATGGGCCTTCTGGGCCGCGTCGTCGACGGGTTGGGAAATCCGATCGACGGCAAGGGCGCCATCGAAGGCGATACGCGCAGCCGGGTCGAGATCAAGGCGCCGGGCATCATCGCGCGCCAGCCGGTGGGCGAGCCGATGCAGACCGGCCTCAAGGCCATCGACAGCCTCGTCCCGGTCGGCCGCGGCCAGCGCGAACTCATCATCGGCGATCGCCAGACGGGCAAGACCGCCGTTGCGATCGACGCCATCCTCAACCAGAAGCGGTCCTTCGACGCCGGCGACGACAAGCGCAAGCTCTATTGCATCTATGTCGCGATCGGACAGAAGCGCTCCAGCGTCGCGCGCATCGTCAAGGAGCTCGAGGACCGCGGCGCGATGGAATACACCATCGTCGTCGCCGCGACGGCCTCGGACCCCGCGCCGCTGCAGTTTCTGGCGCCCTATACGGGCTGCACGATCGGCGAGTATTTTCGCGACAACGGCATGCATGGCCTGGTGATCTACGACGATCTGTCCAAGCAGGCCGTCTCCTACCGCCAGATGTCGCTGCTGCTGCGCCGCCCGCCGGGCCGCGAAGCCTTTCCGGGCGACGTCTTCTATCTCCATTCGCGCCTGCTCGAACGCGCCGCGAAGATGAGCGAGGATGAAGGCGGCGGTTCGCTGACCGCGCTGCCGGTGGTCGAAACCCAGGCCAATGACGTTTCGGCCTATATTCCGACCAACGTCATCTCGATCACCGACGGCCAGATCTTCCTCGAGACGGATCTGTTCTTCCAGGGCATCCGGCCGGCGATCAACGTCGGCATTTCGGTCAGCCGCGTCGGCTCTGCCGCGCAGACCAAGGCGATGAAGCAGGTCGCCGGCAGCATCAAGCTGGAACTGGCCCAGTACCGGGAAATGGCGGCCTTCGCCCAGTTCGCCTCCGATCTCGATCCCGCGACCCAGCGCCTGCTGGCGCGCGGCGAGCGGTTGACCGAGGCCCTGAAGCAGGACCAGTACAGCCCGCTTCCGGTCGAGGAGCAGGTGGTTTCGATCTACGCCGGCACCCAGGGTTTCCTCGACGGTATCCCGGTGGGCGATATCGGCCGCTATCTCGAGGACCTGCTCGGCACGATCCGCCAGAATGCGGCGGATATCCTCAAAGCGATCCGCGAGGAGCAGGCGATTTCCGACGAGACGGACAAGAAGCTTCGCGACGCCCTCGAGTCCTACACGAAGTCCTTCGCCTAGGTCTCCGGACCGAACGCGACGAACCGCACCGCCGAACGGGATAAGGCATGCCGAGTCTCAAGGATCTCCGTAACAGGATCAGCAGCGTCAAATCGACGCAGAAGATCACCTCGGCCATGAAGATGGTGGCCGCGGCCAAGCTGCGGCGCGCCCAGGAAACGGCCGAGGCCGCCCGGCCCTACGCGGACCGGATGGGCCGGATGCTCGGCTCCCTCGCCGTCAGCATGAAGGATCATCCTGGCGCGCCGGCGATGCTGGTGGGGACCGGCAAGAGCGACGTTCATCTGGTGATCGTCGCCACGGCCGATCGCGGCCTGTGCGGCAGCTTCAACTCGTCCATCGTGCGCGACGCACGGCGCATGATGGACGAAATCGAACGGGACGGCGGCACGGTCAAGCTGGTGACCATCGGGCGCAAGGCGAACGACCAGTTGCGCCGCCAGTACGCTGACCGGGTCGTCGAGCATTACACCGATCTCGACAAACCGGGCCTCGATTTCGAGAAGGCCGACGCCATCGCGCGGCGCGTCACCGAGATGTTCGAGGCGGGGGAGTTCGATACCTGCACGATCATCTTCAACCAGTTCAAGTCCATCATCAGCCAGATCGTGACCCGGCATCAGCTCATTCCCTTCGAGGCGACCGAGGCCGATGGGGACGGGGAAAGCGGGAACGACGAGGCGGATGCCATGGGCGGCGCGGTCTACGAGGCCGAGCCGTCGAGCGAGGAAGTGCTGACGGAACTGCTGCCGCGCAACCTGGCGGTGCAGGTGTTCAGCGCATTGCTTGAGAACTACGCCAGCGAGCAGGGCGCACGGATGTCCGCGATGGACAACGCCACGCGCAATGCCGGCGAGATGATCGATCGTCTGACCCTGAACTACAACCGGGCGCGCCAGGCGGCGATCACCACCGAACTGATCGAGATCATTAGCGGCGCGGAGGCCCTTTAGAGGGGCCCGCGACCACAGAGGCACGACGAGGAGCGACGCGAGATGGCGAGCAACAATATCGGGACGGTCACCCAGGTTCTGGGCGCGGTCGTGGACGTGCATTTCGACGGCGAGTTGCCGAACATCATGAACGCGCTCGAAACGGAGAACCAGGGCAACCGCCTGGTCCTCGAAGTCGCCCAGCATCTGGGGGATTCGGTGGTCCGGACGGTGGCGATGGACGGCACCGAGGGCCTCGTGCGGGGCCAGGAGGTGCGCGACACCGGCCAGCCGATCGCGGTTCCCGTGGGGCCGGAGACTTTGGGCCGCATCATGAACGTGATCGGCGAGCCGATCGACGAACGCGGCCCGATCAACGCCAAGAAGACCAGCCCGATCCATCGTTCCGCCCCGCTCTTCACGGAGCAGTCGACGGAATCCGAGGTGCTGGTCACCGGCATCAAGGTCGTCGACCTGCTGGCGCCCTATTCGCGCGGCGGCAAGATCGGCCTGTTCGGCGGCGCCGGCGTGGGCAAGACCGTGCTGATCATGGAGCTGATCAACAATATCGCGAAGGCCCATGGCGGCTATTCCGTCTTCGCCGGTGTCGGCGAGCGGACGCGCGAGGGCAACGACCTTTACCGCGAGATGATCGAATCCGGCGTTATCGACCTCGAGGGCGACAATTCCAAGGCCGCGCTGGTCTATGGCCAGATGAACGAGCCGCCGGGCGCGCGCGCGCGCGTCGGCCTCTCGGGCCTGACCGTGGCCGAGTATTTCCGCGACGAGGAAGGCCAGGACGTCCTGCTCTTTATCGATAACATCTTCCGCTTCACCCAGGCCGGCTCCGAGGTCTCGGCGCTGCTGGGCCGCATGCCCAGCGCGGTCGGCTATCAGCCGACCCTGTCGACGGATATGGGCGGGCTGCAGGAGCGCATCACCTCGACCAACAAGGGTTCGATCACTTCGGTCCAGGCGATCTACGTGCCGGCCGACGATCTGACCGATCCGGCGCCCGCGACCTCCTTCGCCCATCTCGATGCGACGACCGTGCTGTCGCGCCAGATCGCGGAGCTGGGCATCTACCCGGCGGTCGATCCGCTCGATTCCACGTCGCGCATTCTGGAGCCGCGCGTGGTCGGCGAGGATCATTATGCCGTCGCCCGGCGGGTGCAGGAGGTCCTGCAGACCTACAAATCTCTGCAGGACATCATCGCCATCCTGGGCATGGACGAGTTGAGCGAAGAGGACAAGCAGACGGTGGCGCGGGCCCGCAAGATTCAACGCTTCCTGTCCCAGCCGTTCCATGTAGCCGAGGTCTTCACGGGCTTCCCCGGCGTCCTCGTCGACCTTGAGGATACGATCAAGGGCTTCAAGATGATCGTCGACGGCGAATGCGACGATCTGCCGGAGACCGCCTTCTACATGGTCGGCACGATCGAAGATGTCTTCGAAAAGGCCAAAGAGATGGCCGCGGAAGCCGCCTGAGCGGCCAGGGTTGACGAGAAGGGACGGTTATGGCCGACGATAAGGTCGAGTTCGAACTGGTCTCGCCCGAGAAGCTTCTGCTCTCGGAGGCGGTCGATATGGTCGTCGTCCCGGGGACGGAGGGCAATTTCGGCGTCCTGCCCGGCCATGCGCCTTTCATCTCGACCGTGCGCATGGACGTGATCGAGACCTATGAAGGCCGAGAGGTGCGCGACCGCATCTTCGTCGCCGGCGGGTTCGCCGAGGTGACGCCCCAGCGCTGCACCGTTCTGGCCGAAGTCGCGGTGCCCCTGGCCGATATCGACCGCGCCGAGGTCGAGACGGAGATTCGGGGCTTGGAGGAAGAGCTGCGCGACAGTTCCGATCCGGATGAGAAGATTCTCTTTCAGAATCGGCTCGACGTGGCCCACGCCAAGCTCGACGTGCTCGCGCAGCAGGCCTGATCGTTCCGGAATTCGGGCGCCCCTTGGCGCGCCGGTCCCTGGAGCCTATATAGGCCCCGGGAGCAAAGGCTTGCCTAGTTCCGCAGGTAATATGTTAGTTTTGACCAATGTGTGTTGACGGAAGACGACACGGGACGACTGCCATGAAGCGGTGGACCCTCGACGATATTCCGTGGGATCGGTTCGACCCGGCCAAGGTTGATCCCGAGGTCATCAAGGTGGTGAAAGCTGCCAGCATGGTCGAGGCCAATGGCGGCACCTATGCGCATTATCTCGCAAAGGTGTTCTACGACGATCCGGCTTTCCAGGATGCCGCCTTTCAGTGGGCCTCGGAAGAGGAGCAGCATGGCGCGGCCCTCGCCCGCTGGGCCGAACTGGCCGATCCCACGTTCGATTTCTCGGCCCGGTTCGAGGATTTCAAGGAAAAGGTCAAACTGCCCGACGAGATCGACCGCTCCGTGCGTGGCACGCGGACGGGCGAACTGGTCGCGCGCTGCATCGTCGAAGTGGGCACCAGTTCCTATTACAGCGCCCTGGGCAACGCGACGGACGAGCCGGTTCTAAAAGAGATGTGCCGCCGCATCGCGGCGGACGAGCTGGCCCATTACAAGCTGTTCTACAAACACATGAAGCGGTATATCGACGAGGAGCAACTGGGCTTCTGGCGTCGGTTGCGGGTCGCGCTGGGCCGCGTGTTCGAGTCCGAGGACGACGAACTGGCCTATGCCTATTACGCGGCCAACCATCTCGATGACGGCCCCTACGACCGCAGAGTCTATGCCCGCGCCTACGCGCGGCGGGTCTATCCCTTCTTCCGCCGCCGCCATGTCGAACTGGGCATCGCCATGATTCTCAAGGCCATCGGCGTTCGGCCGCGGGACTGGCTGACCGCCCGCTTGGCCCGTCTTGCCCATGGTTTCATACGCATGCGCGCCGGTCGCCTCGCCAGACAGGGCGCCTGATCCTATCCCCTTGAAAACCTTGCGCCGGGCCGTCCTTGGGCGGCCCGTTTCGGTTCGGCGCCGTCTGTTCCTGGGCTCCGGTCCTCAGGCCTTGCCGCGCGATTGGCCCAGGGCGAGTTCGAGCATCGGCATGAGGTCGCGCAAGAGGTCGGGTGGAAAGGCGAGGGTGACGAGGGGTCCTTCGGTCGTCTGCGCACTGACCGTCACCGTCCCGCCATCGGCGGTGATGCCGACCTGCGCCGACGCGACGGTCATCAGATCCATGGACCGGCGGGCCTCGGCGTAACGCTCGTTCGCTCCGGATGCCGCCATGTTCCGCACGGCGGTCTGGGCCGCGCCCTGCAGATGCAGGATGATCTGGTTGAGGCCGTCATAGTCGACGAAGAACCGCGCCGGCTCGGTATCGGCCAGGTCCAGCTTCACGAAGATACGCGTGCCGTCGTCCTTGATGCGCGATGCCAGATTGGTCAGCGCGTAATGCAAATCTTCCATCGTTTCCCCCTGTTCGATGGGACGGGACTCGCTGCCTGGCCCTATTTTTCCGATGCGGCGGTCGCCAAGGAAACCACGGCATAGACCGTCAGTTTGCGCGAGACAGCGAATCCGCCTCCACCGCCGCCTCCGGCGTCCGAAGCCATCATCGTTTCGGCGCGCATCATCTTGGGTCCGGGCTGCGGCGTCATGCCGCCCGGCACCAGGTCGACGATATGGATGCGGTAGTCGCGGTCTGGCCATAGGGCGCGCACCCGCGCGAGTTCCGCTTGGGCCTGACGGTAGATATCCTCGCGCAGTCGGGCCAGGGTGGTCTCCTGCTCCGCCAAGGCCGGGCTGAAATCGATGCCCAGGATGCGCGCCTGCCGGCCCGGCCGACTCAACTTGCGCGCGGTCTCGCGC
>JABIRQ010000215.1 GCA_018699755.1 Rhodospirillaceae bacterium
GACTTCGCCGCCCTGGCGCGCGACGAAACGGCCCAGCACCGGCAGGGTGCGGACCAGCCGCTCGGCCCGGACGGCCTCGACCTTGACCAGGGCCGGTTGCTCTGCGCCTTGCGCCGCAGCGCGGTCGGACCATCCGACGATGCCGAGGGCGGCGCCGAGGACGACCACGATGGCGAGCGCGACCGACGAGGGCCCGGCGAGCGATATGCGTTTCATCTGCGGGATCCCGGTTCGCGGGCTTTTTTTCCGAAGGCTGAGAGGTCCATTGTACCGCATCGCCGGGTCCGGTCGCGAGACGGTTTCGGGCGGCACGGGTTGTCCGTGCGGGGGGCCCTGTATCATGATCCGCCCCTCACGATCCCGGCCGGGGCGCCATGACGACCATTCTTTTCACCCACGACGCTTGCCTGGACCACGATCCCGGCCCGCATCATCCCGAATGTCCGGCCCGCCTGGCCGCCGTTCTTGCGGCGTTGGAGGATCCCGCCTTCGCCGCACTTGAGCGCCGGGTGCCGCGGGCCGCGACCGATGCCGAGATCGCGCGGGTTCATCCGATGGATCATGTCGAACGCATCCTGGCCATGGTCCCGCCGGCGGGCCTCGCGATGGTCGATCCCGACACCGCCCTGTCCCCCGGTTCGCGCGATGCCGTCCTGCGCGCCGCCGGGGCGGTGGTCGCGGCGGTCGACGCGGTGGTTGGGGGCGAGGCCGAGAACGCCTTCTGCGCCGTGCGCCCGCCGGGCCATCATGCGGAGCCCGTGCGCGCCATGGGTTTCTGCCTGTTCAACAACGTCGCGATCGGGGCCGCCCATGCCCGCACGGTTCATGGCCTGAACCGGGTCGCGGTGGTCGATTTCGACGTCCATCATGGCAACGGCACCCAAGCCTTCTTCTTCGACGATCCCGACTATCTCTATTGCTCGACCCATCAATGGCCGCTCTATCCCGGCACCGGCGCCACGGATGAAACTGGGGTTGCCGGGAATATCGTCAACGCCGTCCTGCCACCGGGGGCCGACGGCGAGGCTTTCCGCGATGCCTTCGACGGGCAGGTGATGCCGGCTCTCGATGCCTTCGCGCCCGATTTCCTGCTGATCTCGGCCGGATTCGACGCGCATAGAGCCGATCCGCTGGCCGGCCTGCGCCTGGCGACCGAGGACTACGGCTGGGCGACGGAGCGCTTGCGCGAGGCGGCCGACCGCCATTGCGGCGGGCGTCTCGTCTCGGCTTTGGAGGGCGGCTACGACCTGAAGGCCTTGGGGGAAAGCGCGGCGGCGCATGTCCGTGCGCTGATGGCCTAAGGGCGCTTCTTTCCCGGGTCCGGCCGGTGGTCTTGCCGCCGGACGGGGCTGGCCCGTACACTTCGGCCGGCTAGGCCGAGCGAGAGAACCATGACCAAAGAATCCGTACCCGCCGACATTGCCAAGATGAGCTTCGAGCAGGCGCTTGAGGAGTTGGAGGGGATCGTCGGCAAGTTGGAGCAGGGCGAAGGCGCGCTCGATTCGGCAATCGCCAATTACGAGCGCGGCGCCGCGCTCAAGCGCCATTGCGAGGCCAAGCTCAAGGAAGCGCAGGCCAAGGTCGAGAAAATCACGCGGATGCCGGACGGCGGCGTCGGTACGGAACCGTTCGAGAGCGAATAAGGCCATGACTCAGGGGGGAATCGAGGCCGCCATCAAGGCGGCGGCGGCGACGGTTGAGGAATCCTTGGAAGCGTTGCTTCCCAAGGGCGAGGGACCCGAGAAGCGGGTCTTCGAAGCGATGCGCTACGGCACCCTGAACGGCGGCAAGCGATTGCGGCCCTTTCTGGTTCTGACCGGTGCGGACCTGTTTGACGTGCCGCGCGAACAATCCCTGCGGGTGGCGGCGGCGACCGAGTTCGTCCATTGCTATTCCCTGGTCCATGACGACTTGCCGGCGATGGACGATGACGACCTGCGCCGGGGCAAACCGACCACCCATATCGAATATGACGAGGCCACCGCGATCCTGGCCGGCGACGGCCTGCTGACCCTGGCTTTCGAGGTGCTGACCGAACCGGCGACCCATCGCAGCGGCGAGGTGCGGGCCGATCTGGCGCTCTCCATGGCCAGGGCTATCGGCGCTCATGGCATGGTCGGTGGCCAGATGTTCGATCTGCAGGCCGAGAAACTCGACCTCGATATCGGCGCGGTCACACGCCTGCAGCAAATGAAGACGGGCGCCTTGATCGCCTATGCCTCTGAGGCGGGGGCGATTCTCGGCCAGGCCTCGGCCGAGGGGCGCCAGGCCCTCAGGATGTATGCCCATGACGTCGGTCTGGCCTTTCAGATCGCCGACGATCTGCTCGACGAGGAAGGCGCGGAAGAGGAGGTCGGCAAGAAGGTCGGCAAGGATGCAGAGGCCGGAAAAGCCACTTTCGTCTCGCTGCTCGGGGTCGAGCGGGCCCGGAGCCAGGCCGAGATGCTTGCCGAACAGGCGGGAAAGCATCTTGATTTATTTGGCGAAAGAGCCGACCTTCTGCGGTTAATTGCGCGGTTCGTGGTCGAACGGCGCACGTAGACTTGCGCGCGCTTCGGCGCCTGGGCCAAAGCTCAGGCCAAAACTAGAGAATAAGAGGGTGGATACGTGAGCATCAGCAACACGACCCCGCTGCTGGATACGATCGACAGCCCGGCGGATTTGCGCAAGCTGTCGACCGATCAGGTCAAGCAGGTTGCCGACGAGCTCCGCCAGGAAATGATCGACGCCGTGTCGGTCACGGGCGGTCATCTGGGCGCCGGGCTGGGCGTGGTCGAGCTGACCACGGCGATCCACTACACCTTCAACACGCCCGACGACATCCTGATCTGGGATGTCGGGCATCAGTGCTATCCTCACAAGATCCTGACCGAGCGGCGCGACCGCATCCGCACCCTGCGCCAGGGCGGTGGCCTGTCCGGCTTCACCAAGCGTTCGGAAAGCCCTTACGACCCATTCGGCGCGGCCCATAGCTCGACCTCGATCTCCGCGGCCCTCGGCTTCGCCGTGGCCAGCGAGTTCCAGGGCAAGGACAACCGGGCGATCGCCGTCATCGGCGACGGCGCGTTGAGCGCCGGCATGGCCTACGAGGCGCTGAACAACGCGGGCGCGCGCGAGACCGATCTGGTCGTGATCCTGAACGACAACGAGATGTCGATCGCGCCGCCGGTGGGCGCGATGAGCGCCTATCTCTCCCGCCTCGTCTCGTCCAAGCCCTACCGCTCGATCCGCCATATCGGGCGCGAGGTCGCACGCAAGTTCCCCAGCTCCTTCGAGGCTATGGCCAAGCGGGCCGAGGGCCATATGCGCGGCTTTATGACCGGCGGCACCCTGTTCGAGGAGATGGGCTTCTACTATGTCGGGCCGATCGACGGCCACAATCTCGACCACCTGCTGCCGGTTCTCAAGAACGTTCGTGAGGTGCGCGGCCACGGCCCGATCCTGGTCCATGTCGTCACCACCAAGGGCAAGGGCTACGCACCCGCCGAAGCATCGGCCGACCGCTATCACGGCGTGTCCAAATTCGATGTCGGCAGCGGCAAGCAGGACAAGGGCAGCGCCAAGGCGCCGGCCTATACCAAGGTCTTCGCCAATGCCCTGATCGACGAAGCCGAGCGCGACGACCGCGTCGTCGCCATCACCGCCGCCATGCCCTCGGGCACCGGTCTCAACACCTTCGGCGACCGTTTTCCCGAGCGCACCTTCGACGTGGGCATCGCCGAGCAGCATGGCGTGACCTTCGCCGCCGGCATGGCCTGCGAGGGGATGAAGCCCTTCTGCGCGATCTATTCGACCTTTCTGCAGCGGGCCTACGACCAGGTCGTCCACGATGTGGCGATCCAGAACCTGCCCGTGCGTTTCATCATGGACCGCGCCGGCGCGGTCGGCGCCGACGGCGCGACCCATTTCGGTTCCTTCGACCTCGCCTATCTCGGCTGCCTGCCGAACTTCGTGCTGATGGCCCCGGCGGACGAGGCCGAACTGGTCCATATGGTCGCTACCATGGCCCAGATCGACGACGCGCCCAGCGGCCTGCGCTATCCGCGCGGCGAGGGCATCGGCGTCGAGATGCCCAAGCAGGGCGTGCCTCTGGAACTCGGCAAGGGCCGGGTCATGCGCGAAGGCAGTTCCATCGCCATTCTCAGCTACGGCACTCGCCTCGAGGAGGCGCTCAAGGCGGCCGACGAACTGGCTGCGCGCGGCCTGTCCGCCACGGTCGCCGATGCTCGGTTCTGTAAGCCTCTGGACGAAGACCTGCTGCGCCAGCTCGCCTCTCATCATGAGGTGCTGCTGACGGTCGAGGAAGGCTCGATCGGCGGCTTCGCCAGCCATGTCACCAAAAGCCTGACCCATGGCGGGTTGCTCGACGGCGGCCTCAAGTTCCGGCCGATTTTCTTCGAGGACGTTTTCGTCGACCAGGACAAGCCCGAGAAGCAGAACGACCTGATGGGCGTGAACGCGAGTCAGATGGTCGAAGCGGCCCTGGCCGCCCTCGGCCGGGCCGACGAGGCCGCCGCGCCCGCGCGCGCCTGATCGACCAACCGGGCTCATTTTCCGGGTTCATTCCTCGGGTTCATTCCCCGGGTTCATTCAAGGACGGCGGCGCGAGTCTGCGCCGCCGTTCTGCGTTTTGGAGAGCGGCATGAAACGCCGGGCGGACCAGCTTCTCGTCGAGCGCGGTTTGGTGGATTCGCGGAGCCGCGCTCAGGCGCTGATCATGGCCGGACTGGTCTTCACCGGCGAAAAGCGTGTCGAGAAGGCGGGCGATCAACTGGCCGAGGATGCGGCGCTGGAGCTGCGCGGCCAGGACCATCCCTGGGTCTCGCGCGGCGGCCTGAAACTGGCCCATGGCTTGGAAGCGTTCGGGTATTCGCCCGAGGGCCTTGTCTGCCTGGATATCGGCGCCTCGACCGGGGGCTTCACCGATGTCCTGCTGGCGCACGGCGCGTCGCGGGTTTACGCGGTCGATGTCGGGCGCGGTCAGCTTGCCTGGAAATTGCGGGAGGATGGCCGGGTCGTGGTGCTCGAGAAGACCAACGCCCGCCACCTGACCGCGGCCGAGGTGCCCGAGCCGGTCGGCGCCATCGTCTGCGACGCCAGCTTCATCGGTCTGCGCACGATCCTGCCCGCACCCCTGGCCCTGGCCTTGCCCGGTGCCTGGCTGATCGCCCTGATCAAGCCCCAGTTCGAAGTCGGCCGTGAGCAGGTCGGCAAGAAGGGCGTGGTGCGCGATCCCGCCCTGCACGCCCGAACCCGCGAGACGATCCGCGCCTGGCTCGATGGCCTGCCCGGCTGGCGCGTGACGGGGGAGGCGGAAAGCCCGATCACGGGGCCGGAAGGGAATGTCGAATTCCTCATCGGCGCGGTGCGGGAGGCCGCATGATGGCCAAGCCCGAGATCGAACTGCTGGTCGAATCCCTGGGCGCGCGCGGCGACGGCATCGCCCGCCACGGCGAGGACCGGGTCTTTCTGCCCTTCACCCTGCCGGGCGATCGGGTCCGCGCACGGTTGGAGAGGGCGGGGCGCGAGGGCATCGCCGGTCGTGTCGTGGAAATCGTCCAGCCGGGGCCGGGCCGGGCGGAGCCGCCCTGCCGTCATTTCGGCGCATGCGGCGGTTGCGCCCTCCAGCATCTCGACGTCGGGTTTTACGCCGAATGGAAGACCGGCCTTCTGCGCACGGCCCTGGCGCGCCGGGGCTTGAGCGACGGGGCGGTCGAGCCGCTCCTGCCCGGCCGGCCGGGAACCCGCCGCCGCGCCGATTTCACCGCCCTCCGCCGGGGCGAGGGGGTCGTGATCGGCTTCAACGCGCGGATGAGTCACCGGGTGATCGATCTGGCGGAATGCCCGATCCTGTTGCCCGAGATCGCTGCGCTGGTGCCCGCCCTCCGCACCCTCTGCGCGGATATCCTGGCCGTCGGCGACAAGGCCGAACTGGTGGTCGCCGCCACCGAGGGCGGCCTGGACCTGCTGGTCGTCGATGCCGGGGGGCTGGGCCTCAAGCGCCGCGAGGCGCTGGTCGCCTTCGCCGAGGACCGAGACCTCGCCCGCATCTCACACCGCCATCCGCGCCAGGGTGGCCCCGAACTGGTCGTCGAGCGCCGGCCCGTCACCATGCGGTTCGGCGAGGTCGCCGTGCCGATTCCGCCCGGCGCCTTCCTCCAGGCGACCGCGGACGGCGAGGCAGCCCTGACCGCCGTGGTGACGGAGGCCGCACGCGACGTCGTGACGATTGCGGACCTCTATTGCGGCTGCGGCACCTTCACTTTTCCCCTGGCCGCCACCGGGGCCGCAGTCCATGCCGTCGACGGGCTGGACTGGCAGATCCGCACGGTCGAACGGGCGGCCCGCGCCGCCATGCTCAATCGGGTCACGGCGGAGGTCCGCGACCTCGCCAAGCGCGCCCTGCAGCCGGCCCAGCTCGCCGCCTATGACGCGGTCGTCTTCGATCCGCCCCGCGCCGGCGCCCAGGCCCAGGCCGAGGCCCTGGCCCAATCGAATGTGCCGATCGTGGTCGCGATCTCCTGCAATCCGGCCAGCTTCGCGCGCGACGCCCGCCTCCTGGTCGATGGCGGCTTCCATATCGAGCGCATTCAGCCGGTCGACCAGTTTCTCTGGTCCCCCCATCTCGAACTCGCTGCGGTGTTCCGGCGTTAGTCGATATCCCCGTCATGCGGACTTGGTGGGCGGGTCCCGCCTCTCTATCGTCGTCATCGCCCGGCTTCGCCCGGGCGATCCAGCAACGCCGGCTGGATGCCCCAGACTAACGCCGGGGCATGACGGGTGTGGGGGGAGACCCGACAACCC
This sequence comes from Rhodospirillaceae bacterium, assembly GCA_018699755.1. Classification (GTDB taxonomy): domain Bacteria; phylum Pseudomonadota; class Alphaproteobacteria; order CADEGL01; family CADEGL01; genus JABIRQ01. The sequence goes on from JABIRQ010000215.1 coordinate 6,805, forward strand.
TCTCCCAATGCCGGGCCGTTCGGGGCATCATCGCCTTTGCTGGAATCGGCGGATCGCCACGGATCGCCACTGACCGCCTGGGAGCAGACGATGGCCACGACCTTGACTCCGGAGCAGATCGAAGGCTTTCGCACCGAAGGCTATCTGAGCCCCGTGCGCGTCATGGGCGAGACGGAGGCCGAGGGCTACCGCGCGCGCTACGAAACCTTCCGCGAGCGCTGGCCCGAACACGTCAAGAAACTCAAGACCAAGGCCCATGTGCTTTGCCCCTGGGTCGATGAGATCGCCCGCCACGAGGGCGTGCTCGACGCTTTCGAGGGCCTGATCGGGCCCGATATCCTGTGCTATTCCATGGCCTTCCGGCCCAAAGGGCCGGACCGGGCGACCCATGCCGGCTGGCACCAGGACAGCGCCTATATCAAGATCGAGCCGATCATGATCCTGGCCGCCCTGGCGCTCTCGCCGGTCACGGTGGAGAACGGCTGCCTGCGCGTCATCCCCGGCTCCCATGCATGGGGACCGATGAATCATGCCGATTCCGACGACCCGCACTCGATCCTGGCGCGCGGCCAGTCGATCACCGATCCGTTCGACGACAGCGCGGCGGTGGCGATGGAACTGCGCCCGGGCGAGGTCGGCTTCTTCGATTTCCGCGCCGTCCACGGCTCCGGCCCCAACCTGACCGACGACACCCGCTTGATGCTGCTGGTCGAGATGATGCCCGCCGCGGCCAGCCAGGGCGAGGGGCGCGAGACGGCGATGCTGGTGCGCGGCGAGGACCGCTACGGCCATTTCCTCGCCGATCCCCACGGCCTGGGCGAGGCGACGCTGGAGGCCCTGGCGGCCTGGGAGCGGACGGTCGCCATCCGCGCCGGCAACGTCTATCGCGCCGCCACGGTCGAGGCGAACGAGGCCTATGCCGGGCGCCGCAAGGCGGTGTGACCTCGCCTCGCCAAATCCGCCGCAGCCTCTATCTCCGGCCGGTCCTGCTCGTCCTGGCGCTGGTTCTCGCGGCCTGCGCGCCCAAGATCGACCATCTCAGCAATGCGCAGATCGTCGATCATTTCGAGACCGTGGCCTTCGGGCGCGAGTTCGCGACCACCTCCGACCATCTGATCAAATGGACGGAGCCGGTCCGCATCCAACTGATCGGCGACGATATCGCCGACCGGCACCGTGCGCGGATCGTAGCCCATCTCGCCGACCTTGCCGCCATCACCGGCCATCCGATCGGCCTGATCGAGGGCGCGGGCGAGGCGAACGTGCTTCTCCTCGTCACCCCGAGGCGCCAATTCGTGCCCATCCTGACCGAGGCCATCGGGCGGCGGGAGGTGGCCGAGCGGATCGTGCGCTCGATGACCGGCAATGCCTGCATCGGCAGCCTCGGTTCGGGCGAATCCGGCGAGATCGATGCCGCCGTCGTGCTTATCCCCAACGACGAGTACAACGATCTCTTGATGCGCGCCTGTATCGTCGAGGAATTGACCCAGTTGCTGGGCCTGCTCAACGATTCCGATGAGATCGCGCCCTCGATCTTCAACGACCGTAGCCGCTTCGTCGACCTGACCGAGCACGATCGCCTGCTTCTGCGCATTCTCTATGCACCGGAGCTGCGTCCCGGGATGAGTCCCGAGGCGGCGCGCGCGGCCGCCATGACCGCGCTCGCCCGTCTGCGGCCAGAGGGCTGAAGCGGCCTCACGGGATCGATTCGACCCCGCCGTCGACGGCCAGGATCTCGCCGGTGACGAAGCCGTTGGTCATCAGGTAGAGGCCGGCGCGGGCGCATTCCTCGGGGTGGCCGAGGCGGCGGACCGGCTGGCGCTCGCTGTTGTAGCGCTCCCACGCCGCCCATTCCTCCGCCGTGCGGATCGCTTGGCCGATGCCCGTGTCGATGATGCCGGGCGAGACGCAGTTGACCCGGATACCGGCCTCGTGGAACTCCCAGGCCAGGGACCGGGTCATGGCGTCGATCGCGCCGTCCACTGCCCCACCCATGGTGTAACCCTCGATCGGCCGCCGGTTGGCCACCCCGGAATAGAAGGTGATCGAGCCGCCGCGTCGGATATGAGTCCGCGCCTGGTAGGCTGCCCAGAAGGGCCCCCAGAATTTGGAATCGAAATAGGCGCGGGCCTTGCCTTCGTCGAGATCCTCCATGCTCATGCGAATGACTTCGGAGCCGGGCAGGGCGAGATGATCGAAGGGCGCATGGCGCGCCAGGAAGTCCGCCGTCGCTGCCCGGTCCATGCCATCCAGTTGTTCCGCCGTCACCGGGCGCCCGGCGCTCGCCGCCAGGGCCTCGCCGGCATTCGCCACGTTCTCCGCGCTGCGCGAGGCGACCACCACATCGGCGCCCCAGGCCAGGGCCATTTCCGCCGTGGCATAGCCGATGCCCTTGGTTCCCCCGATCACGACGACCTTCTTGCCGTCCAGTTCCCGTTCCGCCACGACGCCCCCTTGTGCATTTGCCTCGATCCGTTGACGGCGTATTGTTTCACTCGAACGGGGCGCGGCAAAGGGGGGAAGCGCGGGTGCCCAAGGCTCTTACGGACGGTCAGGTCGCGGCCTATGGGCGCGACGGATTCACCGGGCCCGTGCCGGCGCTCACGGTGGCGGAGGCCGCCGCCTGCCTCGCGCGGATCGACGCCTTCGAAGCCGAGACGGGCGAACAGGCCAGCACCCGTCTACGCACCAAGGCCCATCTGCTGCTGCCCTGGATCAACGACCTGGTGCGCCACCCCCGCGTGCTCGACGCGGTCGAGGACGTGCTTGGCGCCGACATCCTGTGTTGGGGTGGCGGTTTCTTCTACAAGCGCGGCGGCACGGGCTCCTTCGTCTCCTGGCATCAGGACACCTGGTATTGGACCTGGCAGCCCAAGGATGCGGTCACCGTCTGGCTGGCCCTGACCGATGCGACGGAAGAGATGGGCTGCGTCCACTATCTGCCGGGCTCGCATCTGGCGCCGATCACGACGCCCGGCCGCCTGGCGCGCGAGGGCAATTTGCTGACGACCAGCCTGGAGGTCGCGGGCGGCGTCGACGAGGCGCGGACGGTGGCCATGCCGCTCCAGTGCGGCCAGCTCAGCCTGCATCACGAACGGGCAGTTCACGGCTCCGCCCCCAACCGCACGGACCGACCGCGGGTCGGGTTCTCGATCCAGTACGTGGCGCCCCATTTCGTCCATGCGACGGGGCCGAAGACCAGCGCGACCCTGGTCCGGGGCGAGGACCGACACGGCAATTTCCTGCCCGAGCCGGTGCCGACGCGGGATTTCGATCCGCCCGCCATGGCGGCTTTCGAACGCTGCCTCGATTTCTACCGTTCTCCGGATTCACCCCAGCATCAGGTGAACTAGCCATGCCCAAAGCCCTCAGCCAGGAGCAGGCCGATTTCTTCGCCCGCGAGAACTATCTCGCGCCCGTGCCGGCGATCGCGCCCGAGCGGGCGGCGGCTGTCCTTGCCGAACTCGACGCCTTCGCCGCCCGCACCGGCGACGACCCCGTCGAGGTCTTCAAGGACAAGCCCCATCTTCTCCTGAAGTCGCTCTCCGACGTCGCGCGCGACCCGCATGTCCTCGACGCGATCGAGGATGTGCTCGGGCCGGATATCCTGCTGATCGAGGCCGGCTTCTTCTGGAAGCTGGGCGGCGACAGGCAATATGCCGCCTGGCACCAGGACGCGACCTATCTGCGCATGGAGCCGCCGGTCTGCGTGACCGCCTGGATCGCCCTGACCGACAGCAGGATCGACAACGGCTGCCTGCGCGTCATCCCGGGCACCCAGCATTCCGAATTGCCCCTGCACATGATCGACGATCCGGACAACTATCTGCGCATGAACCGGGAGATCTCCGTGCCCCTCGCCGCCGATACCGCGGTGAACCTGGAACTGGAGCCGGGCGAGATGTCACTGCACGGGCGCCTCGTTCATGGCAGCCGGCCCAACCTCTCGGACCGCCGCCGCGTCGGCTACGCCATCATGTATATCCCGCCCCATGTGACCTTGAATGCCGGGACCATGTCCTCTGCGACCCTGGTGCGTGGCGAGGACCGCTACGGCCATTTCGAGCCCGAGCCGGAGCCGCGCTACGACTGGGACCCGGTGACCGTCGCCTGGTACGAAAGGCAGGCAGGGCAGGGCATGACCGACACCTACCGCTGGGACTGACAGCGCCATTGGCACTGAATTTGGTTCGTGGGCAATCGTTCAGGACTGTGCCGACAAGAGAGGGATATCGATGGACGACTTGAGCGGCCGCAAAGTGGTGGTGATCGGCGGCTCCGCCGGCATTGGCTATGCCAGC
>JABIRQ010000496.1 GCA_018699755.1 Rhodospirillaceae bacterium
CCCGTGATGCTCGGCCCGCCGCCCGACGGACGGCCCGTGCCCTATGACAGCGCGGGCGCGGCCTGGCCCGAGGGCGAGGTCAAGCTGGTCGGCGCGGACGGCAAGGACCATGACAGCTACGGCGAATTGTGGGTGCGCAATCCCGGCGTGATCTCGGGCTATTACAACCTGCCCGAGGTCAACAAGCAGCGCATCGTCGACGGCTGGCTGCGCACCGGCGACCTGTTCGCATGCGACGACGAGGGCTTCTACTATTTCAAGGGCCGCACGGACGACATGTTCAATTGCGGCGGCGAGAACGTCTATCCCAAGGAGGTCGAGAACCTGCTGCTGAGCCATCCGGAGGCGGTCGAGGCCTGCGTCGTCGCCGTGCCCCATGCGACCAAGGGCCACGCCCCGGTCGCCATGGTCGCCCTGAGCGAGGGTGCCAAGGCCGACGAGGCCGCGCTGCGCGCCTTCTGCCTGGAGCACGGCCCGGCCTATTCTCATCCGCGCCGGGTCGTCGTGATCGACAAGGTGCCCCTGACCGGCGCCGGCAAGATCGACCGGGCGGGCATCACCAAAACCCTGAGCGAGCGTTTCGGCACCCTGACCAGCGACCGCTAGCCGAACGGACCAAAAACACGCGATTCCGCCCGCGGCGGGCGCCCGAAGCGGCGAAATGCCACGAAACTGCGGCATCGTTGCATCCGTAACCCATTGTCCCGCCGTCGAAATTCGACCGCATCAAGGGTTTAGCGGGCGAAAAACCCGGATTCTTGGCAATTGTTGTCATTTCGCTCCCGCAGCCGGTCCGAAACCCGGTAGACGGCCGTGGATATATATGTTCTTAATTTGTTCTTTCAAGGTGGAATGCTCCGCCGGTGTACGGTTCGCTTGAGCGGTCGGGCCTAGCTGGTAGTCTTTCGGCACCCGCAATGGTCCAGGACAGCGACACCCGACCATGATCCGTTCTTTCCCGTTCGATTCCCATTGGCCCATTTCCCCGCACACCGGAACCACCCCATGACCGAACCCACCATCCTGCGCCGGGACGACGGCGCGGTCGCGGTGCTGACCCTGAATCGGCCCAAGAAACTGAACGCCCTCGACATCCCGAGCGTCGATCTGCTGATCCGCCATCTGCGCGAGATCGCGGCCGACAAGGCGGTGCGGGCGATCGTGCTGACCGGGGCGGGGGAGCGCGCCTTCTCGGCCGGCGGCGACATGAGCGAGATGGCCGAACAGCCGACCGCCTTCACCACCGACCAGGTCATGACCACCTGGCAGGAGGCGACGAGGCTGCTCGAACACTCCCTCAAGCCGACGATCTGCGCGGTGCGCGGCTATGCCTATGGCGGCGGGACCGAGTTGGCCATCGCCTGCCATATCCGGGTCGCGGCGGAAGACGCCAGGTTCGGCCAGACCGAGATCGTCCACGACCATATCCCCGGCGGCGGCGGCACCCAGCGCCTGCCCCGGCTGATCCCCCTCAACCTGGCCTACGAATACCTGTTTACGGGCGATCCGATCCCGGCGGCCGAGGCCCACCGCATCGGCCTGGTCAACCATGTCTGGCCGGCGGACGAACTGATGGAGCGAACGATGGCGCTGGCGCGGCGCATCGCCGAACGCTCCCCCAACGCCCTCGCCTATACCATCGAGGCGGTGCGCGAGGGGCTGGATATGCCGCTCGAATCCGGCATGCGCCTGGAACGCGCCCTGGCCTCCATCGCCCAGGAATCGAACGAGGCCCAGGCCGGCTTCCGCGCCTTCCTGGCGAAGAAGCGGAAGGCGGAGACGGGAAGATCGTGACCGGAGAGGCGAAGGCCGCACCCGCGCCCGGCCATGCCGGCGTGGATATCAACCACCTGCTGGATCAGGCGGTCACCAACCATCCGGCCAAGACCGCCCTGATCGACGCGGAAGGGAACTCGCTCAGTTTCGCCGAGGCCGCCGCCATGGCCCGGAGCCTGGCCGCGGCCTACCGCGCCGCGGGCGCCCGGCCCGGCGACCGGCTGGCCCTTATCCTGCCCAACGGCATCCCCTTCATCGTGACCGAACTGGCCGCCCTGCGCTGTGGGCTGGTGAAGGTGCCGCTCAACATCCGCTTCGCCGAGGCGGAGGTGCTCTACGCCCTGATCGACTGCGCGCCGCGCATCCTGGTCTGCGACGCGCGCTACGCCGATGCCGTCCTCGCCCGGCGCGCCGAACTGCCCGAATTGGAGGCGATCTTCGTGGTGGGCGGCGAACGGCCGGGCTGCGCCAGCTACGGCGCCGCGGTGCAAGGAGAGGGCGACAGCGAAGCGCCCCATCGCTATGGCGACGAGGCGCCCGTCCTGATCCGCTATACCGGCGGCACGACGGGCCGGCCCAAGGGCATCGTCCATACCCACCGGGCCTTCCGCGCCATCAATCTGGACGTGATGCGCGAAATGGCCTTCGAATCGCGCGACACGATCCTGAACCTGGGGCACCTGTCCCACGGCCTCAACTTCATGTGGGGGGCGGCCTGGGCGGCGGGCGCGACCCAAATCGCCCACGAGCGGTTCGACGCGCGCGCCGTGCTCGACGCGATAGAGCGCCGCAAGGTGACCTATACCTACATGGTGCCGACCATGGTGCAGCGCCTGCTGCGCGAGGACGACGGCACGGCCGACGTCTCGTCCCTGCGCATGTTCATGTACGCCTCGGCCCCCATGCCGGTGCCCGTGCTGCGGGCCGCGATGGTGCGCTACGGCCCGATCTTCACCCAGGTCTATACCTCGAGCGAGGCGCCGGTCATCACGACCATCCTGCGTGCCGAGGAGCATATCGACCGGGAGGGCCCGGCGGGCAACCGCCTGGCCTCCTGCGGGCGGGCGGTGGCGACGATGGAGATCCGCCTGCTCGACGACGAGGGCGAACCGGTGCCCGAGGGCGAGGTCGGCGAGATCGTCGTGCGCTCGGAGAACAACATGGCCGGCTATTGGCGCCTGCCCGAGGAGACCGAGGCGGCCCTGAAAGACGGCTGGTACTTCACGGGGGACATGGCCCGGCGCGACGACGAGGGCTTCCTCTACATCGTCGACCGCAAGAAAGACATCATCATCACCGGCGGCTTCAACGTCTGGCCCAAGGAGGTCGAGGACGCGCTCTATGCCCATCCCGCCGTGGCCCAGGCCGCGGTGGTCGGCGTGCCGGACGAGGAATGGGGCGAGGCGGTGAAGGCCTTTATCGTGGCGAAGCCGGACGCCGAGCCCGGCCCGGTCCTGGAGGCGGAACTGACCGCCCTCTGCCGCGAGCATCTGGCCGGTTACAAGAAGCCCCGCCGCTACGAGTTCGCCGAGTCCCTGCCCCTGAGCCCGGTCGGCAAGATCATGCGCCGCGCGCTGCGCGACCGGGAATGGGCCAAGGTGGCGGCGGAGACGGGGCGGAAGGTTTAGCGGCGAGCCCGGCCGCATACCCCGGGTCGCACCGTCATCGCCCGGCGTAGTCCGGGCAATCCAGGATATCGAAGCTGGATGCCCCGCGCGGAGGCGGGGCATGGCGGCCGTGGCGGGGGAACGGTTCGCGCAGCGCGCGATCGCCGGCTCGATTCACGTCGACAGCCGTTTCAGCGCAACCCGGCTTCTTCCAGCAGGGTGCGGAGCTTGGCGGCGGGGATGCCGATGTTCGAGCCGCCGTATTCGGGCAGCACGGCGGCGTTGACCGCGACCACGGCGCCCTCGAGGTTCAGGACCGGCCCCCCACTGCCGCCATGGGTGGTGTCGGCGTCGTAGACGATGGTCGAAACCGTCGCCTGGCCGACGATGCCGCGGCTGGCCAGAGGCGCGATATAGCCGGCCTCGGCCAGGCGCGCGGCCACGCTCCAGAAGCCCATGTCCCCGGACTCCTGCAAGGCGGCGATGAAAGCCGCCCCGGATTGGGCGAGCAGCGAGCGCAGGCCGGTCGGATAGCCCATCACCAGGACCTCGTCGCCGGCGGCGGGGACATCCTCGGCCAGGGGCAGACCGGGCATCGCGGGGCCGTCGTCGGCGCGCGCCAGCAGGGCGAGATCCTCCGCCTCGCTCGACCGCAGAAGGGTCAGCGGGACGGCCTCGACCTCGCCCGGCCGGTAGGCGAGCAGCTTGAGCATGACAGGCTCGAACCCGTCGGCGGCGAGCGTTTCGATATCAGCGTCGCTCTCCCAGGGCCGGACGACGTGGCGGTTGGTGACGAGAACCCCGTCCGCGCCCAGGGCGAAGCCGGTGCCGACGACCTGGCGTTCGGCGACCGGGCCCTCGCCCTCCAGGGTCAGCATCGGCTGGAGACGCGAGGAATAGATGCGGCGGCCCTCGTCGTCGACCATGTGGCGCAGCAACCGGCCGCCATCCGCCTCGCGGAAGCCGTAGGCGCCCTGAAGGAGAACGACGGAGCCTGCCGAGGCGGCGATCACCCGCGCGGCGGCCTGGGAGCGGCGCTCGAGCGCTTCCAGCCGCTCGACATTGGAGACCAGACGGCCGGCCAGGTCCTCGCGCAGGGAGGCGAGATCCGCGGGAGTCAGCGCCTCGTTCCGGGCGCGGGCCAGGGCGGCCGCGAAACTGTCGAGACGGACCGAGCCGCTTTCCAGGCCCTGTTCCAGGCGCGCGGTGAGGCGGACCTGCTGATAGATCAGGACGGCAAAGGCGATCAGGACCAGGACGACGCCGACCCGGAAGAGCACCGTGGTCTCGCCCGCGACGCGCCGGGCGAGCGCGCAAACGGCCCGGACCAGCCGCCGGGCGAGGGGCTGGCGGCTCGACCGCAGATAGGCGGCCTCGTCGCCGAGGATGTCGCCCAGGGTCTTGCGGGTCTGGCGGCCGTCGCGCTGGAGGCGAAAGCGCGAGAGCGGCCCCTTCTCGCCGAATTCGATCATGTCGCCATGGGCCAGCCGCCGGGACGCCGTCCGGGCGCCATTGACCCAGATCGCGGCGCTATCCAGGGCCTCGATCTCGAAGCCGTCGCCGACTCGGTGCAGACGCGCGACGAGATCCGCGGAGGCCGCGTCCGCCCCTGTCTCGACGGTCCGGATCAAGCGGCCCGCGCTCAAACTCACGTCCAGGCTCGCCGCGCCCAGCCAGGTCACCGTGCCACGCGAGGGGCCGGTCAGATGCTCCAACACCGCGACCGCAGAGGATCGGGGGGAGGATCGGGGGGAGGCCTCTTTCGTTTCATCTGCCATGGCATCCGCCTTTCCTAAGGGGCGGTGGGTCCGGCTTGGTGCCCGCTCCGGGACTCGAACCCGGACGGCCCGAGGGCCAAGGGATTTTAAGTCCCTTGCGTCTACCAGTTCCGCCAAGCGGGCTTACCCGGGCGAAGCTACGCCGCCGGACGGGGGGCGGGCAAGCGCGGGCGGGCTTCGGCCAGGGCGGCGGTCAGCGGGCCGAGATGATGCGC
>JABIRQ010000427.1 GCA_018699755.1 Rhodospirillaceae bacterium
CCTCGTCGCGATAGACGATGCCGAGGCCGCCGCCCAGATCGAGACGGGCAACCGGCAGGCTGCGGCTGCGCAGGTCTTCCACCAGTCCCGCCAGGCGCGAGAAAGCGCGGCGAAACGGTTCTACGTCGGTGAGCTGGGAGCCGATATGGACCGCCAGCCCCACGGGCTCGATTCCCGGCAGTCCCGCCGCCAGGGCATAGGCCTCGACGGCCTGATCGTGGTCGATGCCGAATTTGTTTTCGCGCCGGCCCGTGGTGATCTTGGCGTGGGTGCCCGCATCGACGTCCGGGTTGATCCGCAGGGCGACGGGAGCGGTCGCGCCATGGGCCGCCGCGATTTCCGACAGGGTTTCGAGTTCAGGGACGGATTCGACGTTGATCTGGTGGATGCCCCGGGCCAGCGCAAAGGCCAATTCGGTCGGAGCCTTGCCGACCCCGGAAAAGACGATGCGCTCCGCCGGGATCCCGGCCGCCAGGGCGCGCCGCATCTCGCCTTCGGAAACCACATCCGCGCCGGCACCCAGGGCGGCGAGGGTGCGCACCACGGCCAGATTGCCGTTGGCCTTCAACGCGTAGCAAATGCGGATCCGCCGGCCCGCGAAGGCCGCCTCGTAGGCTTTGTAGGCCTTCTCGATGGCGGCGCTGGAATAGCAGTAGAGGGGCGTGCCGACCGAATCGGCGATCGCGGAGAGCGGCACATCCTCGGCGCGCAGCCCGCCCTCCGCGTAGCAAAACTCGTTCATGCCGTCACGTGCCCTTCATTCGCTGGGATAGGGCTTCGGATAGGTGCTCTCCTTCCCCGGTGGCGGCTCGGGCGAGCCTTTCTTGCCGCAGGCGGCAAGGGATCCGGCAAGGGCCATGGCGACGATCAAGGCGAGGGCGACGCGTATCATGGCTGCCTCCTACAGATACTTGTCGCGGGCGGCGGTGGCCGCGGCGCGGACATTGTCGGGCGCGGTGCCGCCGAAACTGGTGCGGCTGGCGACGGAATTCTCGACGCCGAGCACATCGTAGACGGCGGTTGTGATGCGCGGCTCCATCGCCTGCATCGCTTCGAGCGGCAGATCGGCGAGGTCGCAGCCCGCCTCCTCGGCCGCGCGAACGATGCGGCCGGTGACGTGATGGGCCTCGCGGAAGGGCAGGTCGAGGCTGCGGACGAGCCAGTCGGCCAGGTCCGTGGCGGTCGAAAAACCTGATCCGGCGGCGGCGCACATGGCGTCCCGGTTCACCGTCATGTCGGCGATCATGCCGCGCATCGCGCCGACCGACAATTCCAAGGTCTCGAAGGCGTCGAACACCGGCTCCTTGTCCTCCTGCATGTCCTTGGCATAGGCGAGCGGCAGACCTTTCATCATGACGACCAGTCCGTTGAAGGCGCCCAACACGCGCCCGGCCTTGCCGCGCACCAGTTCGGCCGCGTCGGGGTTGCGCTTCTGCGGCATGATCGAACTGCCGGTCGAAAAGGCGTCCGACAGGGCGACGAAGCGAAACTGGGCGCTGGTCCAGATGACCAGCTCGTCGGCCAGGCGCGAAAGATGGACGGCCAGGATCGTGCCCGCGGCCAGGGCTTCCATGGCGAAATCGCGGGCCGAGACGGAATCGAGGGAATTCGCCGTCGGCCGATCGAAATGCAAGGCGCTGGCCGTCGCTTCGCGGTCGATCGGAAAGGCCGTGCCGGCCAGAGCCGCCGCGCCCAGCGGGCATTCGTTCAGGCGCCGCCGGCAATCGGCCAGCCGACCTCGGTCTCGCCCCATCATTTCGACATAGGCGAGGAGATGGTGGCCCAGGGTCACCGGCTGGGCGGTCTGAAGATGGGTGAAGCCCGGCATGATCGTGTCGGCCTCGGCCTCGGCCCGCTCGATCAGGACGGCCTGGAACGCGCGCAGGCCCCGGTCCAACCGGTCGATCGCGTCGCGAATCCAAAGGCGGAAATCGGTGACCGCCTGGTCGTTGCGCGACCGCGCCGTGTGCAGCCGCCCGGCCGCCGGGCCGATCAATTCGGCCAGCCGGGCTTCCACGTTCATATGGATGTCTTCGAGCGAAGCCTTAAATTCGAACCGCCCCGACTCGATTTCTTCCAGGACGGTTTCGAGGCCGCCGCGAATCGCGTCGCCGTCCTCGGCCGAGACGATGCCTTGCTTGACGAGCATCGCCGCATGGGCCATGGAACCTGCGATGTCCTGGGCATAGAGGCGCTTGTCGAAGGCGATGGACGCGTTGATCCGTTCCATCAATGCGTCCGGCCCTGCCTCGAACCGGCCGCCCCAGAGGGCGTTCGACCCCGTCTCGCTTTTGTTCTTGGGAGGCATGTCCCGCCTGTGACTGATTTCAAGAAATTCGTTGCCGGTGGTCTGGCCGCGGCCGTGGGCATCGCGGCCCTGATCTATCTCGCCGCCGTCCTGGTGCCGCCGCCCGTGCCTCGGGACGCGCCGCCGCCCTTCGCCGGCCTCATGGGCGAATTTAGCGTCTTCGACTCACCCAAGCCAGTGCCGGGCCTTGCCTTCGCCGATGCCGACGGAACGGATGCCGTCGACACGACCATCGGGCGCAAGGTGGTCCTGCTCAACGTCTGGGCGACGTGGTGCGCGCCTTGCGTGCGAGAGATGCCGACTCTGAACCGACTGCAGGCCGATTTGGGTGGGCCGGATTTCGAGGTCGTCGCCGTGTCCCTCGACCGTGGCGGCGCGGAAACGGTGACGCCCTTCCTGGCCGCGCACGGCATCGACGCCCTGGCGGTCTACCTCTCCGATTTCAAGGGGTTGGAGCCCCTGGGCATCAAGGGGCTGCCGGCCACCTACCTGTTCGACCGGCGGGGCCGCCTGATCGGCGCCCTGGACGGCCCGGCCGAATGGGATTCGGACGAGGCGAAGGCCCTCATGCGCTTCTATATCGAAAAAGGTTAGGCGGAGCCTAGGTTGCCGCCGGACGATGCCGCTCTACCGGGTCGGCACGGGCTCGTCCGTGGAATAGTCGTAGAAGCCGCGGCCCTTCTTGCGACCGAGCCAGCCGGCCTCGACGTATTTCACCAGCAGGGGGCAGGGCCGGTATTTGGAATCGGCCAGCCCTTCGTAAAGCACCTGCATCACGGC
>JABIRQ010000101.1 GCA_018699755.1 Rhodospirillaceae bacterium
CGAGCGCATGGGCCAGCATGCCGGCGAGGCGGGCGCGGCCACCCGCTCGACCCTGGAGCATGACGCGGCCCTGCGCGAGGCCCTGCGCGGCCATGTCGAGGCCTTGGCCGAGGCGGCCGCCCGCGCGGTCGCCGATATCGGCACGGTCGGGCAGGAATTGCAGGGCCAGTCGCGCACGGTCGGCGAGACCACCCAGACCTCTTCCGACCGCCTCGACGCGATGGTGCGCAACCTCTCGCGCCACGGCGCCCAGCTCGGCCAGACGGTGGAGCGGGCGACCGCCCAGGCGCGCGCCGCGACCGACGTTTTCCGCGACCAGTCCGAGGCCCTGCTGCGCGCTTCCGACGTGGCCGGTCGGCGGGCCAAGGAGCTGCGCGAGAACGAGGGCAAGGCCCGCCGCCACGGCTTCCTCATGGCGGCCAACGAGATCCTGCAGGATCTCGGCTCCCTCGGCGTCGACATGGCCCGGGTGCTGGAGCATCCGGTGCCCGAGCGCGCCATGCGCGCCTATGTCCAGGGCGACCACGGCGCCGTGCTGCGCGATTTCCTGGGCGCCGCCGATGCCCGGGCCGACGGCCTGATCCGCAAGAAATACGAGCAGGACCGGATCTTCCGCGGCTATGTCGACCGCTATCTCGCGCGCTTCGACGAGCTGATCGGCGCGGCCGACGAGATCGACACCGAAAACATGTTCAGCGCCGTGTTCCTGACCTCGGACACGGGCAAGCTCTATCTCATGCTCGGCCGCGCCCTGGGCCGCCTGTCCTAGGTGGGACTGCCAGGCGGCGTGCCAATCATCCTTTGAGACGACCGCTGCGCGGTCTCCTCAGGATGAGGAGAAAGCGTGACACGTCGCACGCCATAGGTCCCTCAGTCTGTGGAGAGAGTGTTTTTCGGAACACGGAGTGGCGGTGCACCGCCCTTCGCCTTAGGGCCCTCACCTTGAGGAGGCCCGCAGGGCCGTCTCGCCCTTCGTCAGCCCCTCGAAGGGGCTGCTCAGGATAGGGGGCGAGGGTTCGCTTGGCCGAAACCGCGCGCTACCCCCGACCGACCTCGACCCGCAGGTCGGTGGGGCTGCCGCCGCAGGTGTCGTTCATGTCCTGGGGGCAGGCCGAGACGACAATGAAGGCGTTCATCTCCGCCCGCAGCACGATGTTGTCGCCGCCCTTGGTGCCGGGCGGGCGGATCTCGATGCCGCCGTCGGGCAGGATGAAGAAATTGGTGAACAGGTTCCAAGGCTGGATCACCGCGTCGAAATCCACGCCCAGTTCCTCGAGCGCCCTATGCAGGTTGCCCTGGCAGCTCGCATGGGGCATCGGCGCCTTCAGCTGGACATAGCGGGCCTCGTCGCAGGCCGCGAATTGCATGTCGTGATTGCCGATCGAATTGTCCTCGACCAGGGTCACGATGGCCCGGCGATAGTTGGTATAGGCCGCGTCCCCAACCTTGGGGCAGACCTTGCTGATCGAGGGCTTGGTGTGTTCCGGCGACAGGAACTCGCGCGGGTTCTCCGCCGCGAAGGCCCAGAAGTCGCAGGGCTGGTCGCCCTGGAGATCGGTGATGCGGATCAGCTCGCCCTTGGCGACGCGAAAGCCCTTGCCCGCCCGCGCGGGGATGTGGAAATCGTGGATCGTCTCGGCGAACGCGGCCATGGCGGTCTCTCCCTCGGTGCAACGGTCGGGGAAGTATTCGGCCGCGCGCCCGCCGGGGCAAACTGAATCTCTCGCCAATTCGCGCCCGGCCCGCGGCGCCCTATATAGTGCGGGTCATGGCGCACCGCCCCTTCGATTCCTCCGCGCGTCTCTATTCCAAGGGAGACGTCCGCGCCCTGCGCGCGCTCATCCCCTATCTCTGGCCCAAGGGGCAGCGCGAGCTGCGCCTGCGCGTGGGCGTGGCCATGGTGCTTCTGGTCCTGGCCAAGCTCGCCAATGTCTACGTCCCGATCCTCTACAAGGAAGCGGTCGACGCGCTCAACGGCGAGACCAGTGCGGTGATCGCCGTGCCGATCGGCCTGATCTTCGCCTACGGCATGCTGCGCGTGCTCTCCCTCGCCTTCGGGGAACTGCGCGACGCGGTCTTCGCCAAGGTCTCCCAGCGGGCGATCCGCCAGGTTGCCCTGGCCACCTTCGAGCATCTCCACCGCCTGGCCCTGCGCTTCCATCTCGATCGCCAGACCGGCGGGCTCAGCCGGGCGATCGAGCGCGGCACCAAGGGCATCGAATTCCTGCTCACCTTCATGCTCTTCAACGTCATCCCGACCTTGGTCGAGGTGCTGATGGTCTGCGCCATCCTCTGGGGCCTGTTCGACGTCTGGTACGCCGCCATCACCTTCGGGACGATCCTCTGTTACATCGTCTTCACCCTCGCGGTCACCGAATGGCGCCTCAAATACCGCCGCCGCATGAACGAGATGGACAGCGAGGCCAATACCAAGGCGATCGACAGCCTGCTGAACTACGAGACCGTCAAGTATTTCGGCAACGAGGCGCACGAGGCGCGGCGTTACGACGATTCCATGCGGCGCTACGAGGCGGCGGCGATCCGCAGCAAGACCACTCTGTCCTCCCTCAATGTCGGCCAGTCGATCATCATCTCCATCGGCCTGACCGGGGTCATGCTGATGGCCGGCTACGGCGTGGCCGAGGGGCGCATGACCGTGGGCGATTTCGTCCTGGTCAACACCTACCTGATCCAGCTCTACCTGCCGCTCAACTTCCTCGGCTTCGTCTATCGCGAGATCAAGCAGTCCCTCGCCGATATGGAATCCATGTTCCAATTGATCGAGATCGAGGCCGAGGTGACCGACCCGCCCGGCGCGCCGGCCCTCGCGGCGGAGGAAGGCCGCGTGACCTTCGACGACGTCTCCTTCGCCTATCGGGAGGACCGCGCCATCCTGAAGGGCGTCTCCTTCGAGGTGCCGCCCAGCCGGTCGCTCGCCATCGTCGGGCCCAGCGGGGCGGGCAAGTCCACGGTCTCGCGCCTGCTCTTCCGCTTCTACGACGTGACCGGCGGGGCGATCCGCATCGACGGTCAGGACATCCGCGCGGTGACCCAGGAAAGCCTGCGCGCCGCCATCGGCATCGTTCCCCAGGACACGGTGCTGTTCAACGATTCGATCTATTACAACATC
>JABIRQ010000100.1 GCA_018699755.1 Rhodospirillaceae bacterium
ACGGCGGAGCCTTCGCCGCGGCGGTCGGACGGGACAACATGGTGGGAACCCAGTTCCACCCGGAGAAGAGCCAGGCCGCCGGCCTGCGCCTGATCGCCAACTTCCTGACCTGGCGGCCCTAGGGCCGCCCCGGGGAGCGCAAAGCGGAGCCCCTATGAGTATCGCCGTCGAACTGTTAACCGAATTCCGGGGCTCGGACCTCTACGACCTGTGCGACGCGACCGAGGCCGCGGTGATCGAGGGCGGCGGCTTCGGCTGGCTGCGCCCGCCGCCGCGGCCCATGCTCGAGGCCTTCTATCGCGGTGTTCTGGTGGTGCCCGAGCGCTCGCTCTTCGTCGGCCGCCTCGAGGGCGTGGTCTGCGCCGCCGCCCAGCTCCACCGGACGCCGCCCAACAACGAGGCCCAGGCCTTCCAGGCCCAGCTTGCCCATTCCTTCGTCGCACCCTGGGCGCGCGGCCACGGCCTGGCCCGCGCGGTCACGGTCGCGGTCGAAAAGCGTGCGCGGGAAGAAGGGATCAAGGTCCTGCGTCTGGACGTGCGCGAGACCCTGGCGGCGGCGATCAAGCTATACGAATCCCTCGGCTACGTTCATTGGGGGACGAACCCGAAATACGCCCTGATCGACGGCGCGATGGTCGCCGGGCGCTACTACTACAAAGATCTGAAACAGCACGGCCAATGATCGTTTTTCCCGCGATCGACCTGAAGGACGGCGCCTGCGTCCGTCTGCGCCAGGGCGAAATGGACCGGGCCACCGTGTTCAATGACGACCCGGCGGCCCAGGCGCGCGCCTTCGCCGCGGCGGGCTTCGCCTGGCTTCATGTCGTCGATCTCGACGGTGCCTTCGCCGGCCGTCCGGCGAACGCGGCGGCGGTCCGCGCGATCCTGGCGGCGACCGACCGGCCGGTGCAGCTTGGCGGCGGCATCCGCACCCGTACGACCGCCGAAGCCTGGCTCAAGGCGGGGGTGCGCCGCATCGTGCTGGGCACGGTCGCGGTGCGCGATCCCGATCTCGTGCGCGGCCTGGCCGCCGACAATCCGGGGCGCATCGTCGTCGGCATCGACGCCCGCGCCGGCATGGTCGCGGTGGAAGGTTGGGCCGAGGCCACGGAAATGCCGGTCCACGACCTCGCCCTGGCCTTCGAGGATGCCGGGGTCGCGGCCGTCGTCTACACGGATATCGAGCGCGACGGCGTGCTCGGCGGGCCGAACGTCGCGGCGACCGCCGCCCTCGCCCGCGCCGTCTCGACTCCTGTCGTCGCCTCCGGCGGCGTGTCGCGCGCGGCCGATATCGCCGCCCTGTGCGAAGCGAAGGCCGGAATCGCCGGGGTCATCGTCGGCCGCGCCCTCTACGACGGGCGGATCGCGCCGGCCGATGCCCTGGCCGCGGCGGCGGGGGAGGCCGCGTCATGCTGAAGGTCCGCGTCATCCCCTGCCTCGACGTCAAGGACGGCCGGGTCGTCAAAGGGGTCAACTTCGTCGATCTCGTCGATGCCGGCGATCCGGTCGAACAGGCCCGGCTCTACGACGCGGCCGGGGCGGATGAGTTGTGCTTCCTCGACATCACCGCCAGTCACGAGCGACGCGACATCATCCTGGACGTGGTGCGCGCCACGGCCGAGCAATGCTTCATGCCGCTGACCGTCGGCGGCGGCGTGCGCACGACCGAGGATGTGCGCCGCCTGCTGCTCGCCGGGGCGGACAAGGTTTCCATCAACACCGCCGCCGTCGACCGCCCTGCCCTGATCTCGGAAGGGGCCGCGAAATTCGGAAGCCAATGCATCACCGTCGCGGTCGACGCCAAACTGTCCGAGAGCGGTCGGTTCGAGGTCTTCACCCATGGCGGGCGCAAGGCCACCGGGATGGATGCCGTCGAATGGGCCGTGCGGGTGCAGGAGCTGGGCGCGGGCGAAATCCTGCTGACCTCGATGGACCGGGACGGCACCCGCGCCGGCTTCGACATCCCCCTCACCCGCGCCGTTGCCGACGCGGTCCATATCCCGGTCATCGCGTCGGGCGGGGTCGGCACTCTCGATCACCTGGCCGAAGGGGTGCGCGACGGCCATGCCTCGGCCGTCCTCGCCGCCTCGATCTTCCATTTCGGCCAGCACTCGATCGCCGAGGCCAAGGCGCATATGGCGGCGGCCGGCATTCCGGTGCGGCCGGTCGAGTCCGTTTCGTGACGTCCCGGATTCGTGACTCGCTAAAACCGATCTGCTAGGCAGGGCAGCGAAGGAAGGGGGCGCCATGGCCGACAGCGGTGAAACACATATCCTCGACCGGCTCGCGGCGGTGATCGAAAGCCGGCGCGGCGGCGATCCCGAGACTTCTCACACCGCCCGGCTCTTCGCCAAGGGGCCGGAGAAGATCGCCCAGAAAGTCGGCGAGGAAGCGGTCGAGACGGTCATCGCGCGCCTGGCCCAGGGCAAGGCCGCCCTGGCGGAGGAAAGCGCGGACCTTCTGTATCATCTGTTGGTGCTTTGGGCCGATGCAGGCCTCGACCCGGACGAGGTCTGGACCGTGCTGGAAACGCGCGCGGGCACCAGCGGTGTCGAGGAAAAACGCCGGCGCGGCAGGGTTGAGGGCGGCGCAAGAGAATAGAGGAGGGGCAATGGCCTACGATCGCGACAACATCTTCGCCAAGATCCTGCGCGGCGAGATTCCCTGCGCCAAGGTGTTCGAGGACGATCACGTCCTGGCCTTCGAGGACATCAACCCCCAGGCCCCGCACCATGTCCTGGTCATCCCCAAGGGCGAATACGTCTCGATGGACGATTTCTCGGCCCAGGCCTCGGATGCGGAGATCGCCGCCGTGATCCGCGCCCTCGGCCATATCGCGCGCGAATTGGGCGTGGCGGAGCCGGGCTACCGCATCCTCTCCAATTGCGGGTCCGACGGCCATCAGGAGGTGCCGCACCTCCATTTCCACCTCTTCGCCGGCCGGCCCCTGGGCCGCATGATCAAGCCGCCCGAGAAGGCTTAGGGCGCAAGGGCACTTCCCACGAATCGTCATGCCCCGGCGAAGTCCGGGGCATCCAGTCGCACGATGTTCTGGATTGCCCGGGCTGCGCCGGGCAATGACGATGATGGGCTCCAGGCTCGGATAAGAAAGCGGGCCTCGGCACGAGCGCGGCCTTGCCCCTCCTGCGCCTCGGAGCGAGGATGCCGGGGAGTTCGCGCATGAGGGAGGGAAGCATGGCCCAGGAAACCGCCCAGCAGATCTGGGAGCGCCACAAGAAAACGATCCCCGGCGGGGTCATGTCGCTCAACCGTATGCTCGATCCCATGCGCGTCTTCACCAAGGCCAAGGGCGCCTATCTCTGGGATCACGAGGGCAAGCGATACATCGACTATCACGCCGCCTTCGCGCCCTACGTTCTGGGCCATTGCGACGACGACGTGGACGAGGCGGCGATCCAGTCGATCCGCCGCTCGGAATCCCTGATCGGCGCGGGCACGACCCCCTGGGAAGGCGAGATCGCCGAGCTGATCGTCGACAGCGTGCCGGGGCTCGAACAGCTCCAGCTCACCAATTCCGGCTCCGAGGCCACGGCCTATGCCATGCGCCTCGCCCGCGCGGCGACCGGGCGCGACGGCATCCTCTTGATGCAGGGCGGCTATAACGGCTGGGGCGACTATGTCGCCTTCAACCTGATGGATCCGAAGGAGGCCCTGGGCAACCACAAGCCGGGCGAGGAATACGACCTGCGCCCGATCACGGCGGGCATCCCCCAGAAGGTCTTCGAGACCGTCCATGTCGTCGAGTTCAACGATTTGGAGGCGGCCGAGAAGGTCCTCGTGAAGGGCGAGGTCGGCGCCGTGATCCTTGAGCCGATCCTGCAGAATGTCGGCATCGTCAAGCCCAAGCCCGGCTATCTCGAAGGGTTGCGCGAACTCTGCGACCGCACGGGCACGATCCTGATCTTCGACGAGGTCAAGACTGGGTTCCGCCATTCCCTCGGCGGCTATCAGGAAATCTGCGGCGTCACGCCCGACCTCTCGACCTTCGGCAAGGCGGTGGCCAACGGCTATCCCATGGGCGTGGTCGGCGGCAAGGAATCGGTGATGCGCCATGTCACCCATGCCGACCCGGCCAAGCGGGTGACCATCGCCGGCACCTACAACGCCCATCCCCTGACCGTGGCCGCGACCAAGGCGACCCTGCTGAAGCTGCGCGACCCGGAGGCCGACGTCTACGGCAAGCTCTACAGCCTGGGCGCGCGGATGGAGGAAGGGCTGACCGAGATCTTCCGGCGGCGCAACTACCCCACGACGATCGTTCGCCAGGGCTCGGCCTTCGCCCTCTATTTCATGGATCACGTGCCCGAGAACTGGGCCGATATCGCGCGCAACAACGATGCCGCGCGCGACGTCGCCTACCGCAAGGCGCTGATCGAGAAGGGCGTGTTCCAGTTCCCGGTGACGACCAAGCAGGGCAGCATTTCCTATGCCCATACCGAGGCCGATATCGACCGCACCTTGGAGATCACCGAAGAGGTGCTGAACGAACTCGGCTAGGACGCGGCGATGGATTTCTCCCTCAGCGCGGAACAGCGCGAGATCCAGGCCCTGGCGCGGGACTTCACGCGCAAGGAGATCGCGCCGGCCCAGCTTGAGATGGACGAAGACCACGAATTCCCCTACGCGCTCTGGGAGAAGTGGTCCGATCTCGGCATGCCCGGCATCCTGATTCCGGAGGAATACGGCGGCAGCGGGCTCGACGCCCTGACCTACGTCATCGCCCTGGAGGAGGTGGCGACCGAGAGCAACACCTTCGCTCTTATCTGGCAGGTCCATGTCCTGGTCGCCGAGATGTACCGCAAATTCGCCAGCGCGGAGCAGAAGGTCCATTGGCTGCCCCCCTTCGCCCGGGGCGAGAAGCTGGGCGCGATCGGCCTGACCGAGGCGGGCGCCGGCTCCGACAGCCAGGGCATGACGACCCGCGCCGCCCTCGACGGCAACCAATGGAGTATCGACGGCACCAAGATCTTCATCTCCAACGCGGGCACGCGGATCAGCGACGGCCTCGCCCTGATGGCCGTGACCGGCGCGCGCGACGACGGGCGCAAGGAAATCTCCACCTTCATCGTGCCGCGCGACGCCGAGGGCTTCACCCTCGGCCAGTCCTTCGCCAAGATGGCGTGGCACGGCATGGACAATCGGGAACTGGTGTTCGACGGCTGCCGCATCCCGGCCGGCAATATCATGGGCGAGCGCGGCGCGGGGCTGCGCCAGGCCCTGGGCGGCCTCAACCTGGGGCGTGTCGCCTTCGGCGCCATCGGCGCCGGCCTGATTCGCGGCTGTCTCGAGGAAAGCCTCGACTACGCCAAGCAGCGCAAGCAGTTCGGCAAGCCCCTCTCCGATTTCCAGCTGACGCAAGCCAAGCTCGCCAACATGGCGACGGGGATGGAGGCGGCGCGCCGCCTGACCCATTACGCCGCCTATCTTTTCGCGCAAGGAGCGGACTGCAGGAAGGAGGCGGCGATGGCCAAGCTCTTCGCCACCCAGCGCGCGACCGAGGCGGCGCTCGACGCCTTCCAGATCCACGGCGGCTACGCCTTCATGGAGGATTACAAGGTCAACCGCTTCTACCGCGAGGCCAAGATCCTGGAGATCGGCGAGGGCACGAACGAGATCCAGCAGCTCTACATCGCCCGCCAGCTCGGCTGTTGAGGCGCGCCATGGCCGCGCCCCTTCTGTTCGAGACCGACGGCCCGGTCGCCACCCTCGTCCTGAACCGCCCAGAGAAGATGAACGCGATCGACAGCGCCACCTTGCGGGCGCTGCGCGATTCCCTCGCCCGAGTGGCGGCGGACGACGCGCTGCGGGTCGCGGTGATCCGCGGCGCGGGCGAGCGGGCCTTTTCCGCCGGGGCCGATATCGGCGAGATGCTGGCCCTCTCCGAAAGCGGCGGGATGCCCGCCTATATGGACCTCTGGATGAGCACCCTCGGCGATATCGAGGCCCTGCCCAAGCCGGTCGTCGCCTCGGTCCACGGCTACGCCACGGCGGGCGGCACCGAACTGGCCCTGGCCTGCGACCTGGTGCTCTGTTCCGACGACGCCCGCTTTGGCCTGGCCGAGATCAGGATCGGCGTCATCCCCGGCTCCGGTGCCGCCCTCCGCCTCACGCGCGCGATGGGCCGTCACAAGGCGAAAGAGATCCTCATGCTGGGCGATTTCGTCCCGGGGCCGGAGGCCGTCGCCTGTGGCCTGGCCAACCGCTGCGTGCCGCGTACGGAGCTGGCCGCCGTCACGGCCGACTGGGCCGCCCGCCTGGCCGCCGGCCCGCCCCTCGCCCTGGCCGCCGCCAAGGCTCTGGTCAACGAGTCCGCCGAAAAGCCCCTGCCCGAAGCCATGGAAGACGGCCTCGCCGCCTTCCTCCGCCTGTTCGAGAGCGAGGATCAGACGGAGGGTATGCGTGCCTTCCTGGAAAAGCGCGCACCGGATTTCCGCGGCGAATAGGCGCGGTGCCCGCCTTGTTTGTTGAACCCCCCGAAGCCCCATCGTAGGCTCCCACTCGGTCTTCGGGGGATTGCCGCAATCATGATCGATGCGGGGCTCAGGAAACGCCTGCAGGACGTCCATGTCGTCGGCGTGGCGGAGACGCCGCTCGGCAAGGTCTTCGACCACACCGAGAATTCCATGGTCGCGGTGGCGGCGAAGGAGGCCCTGGCCGAGGCGGGGCTCGGCTTCAAGGATGTCGACGGGCTGTTCGTCAACTACATGGGCGAGGAGGGCTCGGTCCAGGTCGGCGAATATCTCGGCATCCATCCGCGCTACGCCGATTCCTCGGATATGGGCGGCGGTTCCTTCGAGGCCTTCGTCCATCACGCCATGCTGGCCATCGCCACCGGGCGCTGCGAGGTCGCGCTGATCGCCTATGCCTCGCGCCAGCGCAGCCGGCGCAACCGGGCTGCGTCGGTCGAGGGCGACACCTACTCGATCACGGGCCAGTTCGAGGCGCCCTACGGCATCCACCGGCCGATCGGCTTCTATGCCCTCTGCG
>JABIRQ010000099.1 GCA_018699755.1 Rhodospirillaceae bacterium
CCCGTGAGGCGGCTTGGTCAGGGTGTTTCCCCAAGATCGACCTCGTCGGCTCGGTCAACTACGAAGAGGATGCGGAAGGGACGCTGGGGCCCAAGCGGGACGGCCGGATCATGGTCCAGCTGAGCTGGAACCTCTATGCTGGCGGTTCCACGACCGCGGCGGTCCGCCGGACCAGTGCCAACCTCTCGGCCAGCATGTATGCCCTGAACGTGGTCGACCGGGCGGTGATCGAAGAGGTCGAGCGCGAATGGCAGAACATGGAAACCGCCGCCGAGCGCGTGGCCTTGCTGGAGAACGCCGTCAATATCGCGGCCGAGGTCCTGGATGCCCGCACCAAGCTGCGCGCGGCGGGCAAGGAAAGTGCGATCAACGTGCTCGATTCGGAGAGCGAATTGAACTTCGCGCGCATCAATCATGAAATCGCGCTGTTCGAGGCCAAGACCGCGCGCTATCGCCTGCTCAACGCCATGGGCCGGCTGACACCGACAGCGATCGGCGTCGTCTACTGAAACAGGCCGTTGTCTGGATCGGCCGGTAGAGACTCCGATCCGGACTTTCCCTTGCGCCTATTTGCTGGTCGCCACGTAGACGCCGTCCCAGTCCGGGCCCGGCGGGTCCGCCTCGAATTCCTCGATACGCTGGAGATAGAGGTCGTAGAGACCCTCGATTTCGAGCGGGGCGCACAATTCCTTGCCGCGCTGGGCCATGGTCCTGGCAAGCGCCCAATCCTGGGCGCGGAAGGCGGCCAGCATGGCATCGTGGGCTTCCTTGAGCGGATTGAAGGAGGCTTCCCCTGCCAGGGCTTCGTCGCCGAGCAGGGTGAAAATGCGCACCGGCTCGAACTTGCCCTTCACCCGAATCAGATCGAGCTCCAGGGTCGCGAATTCGGGCACCCCTTGCTGCGTCGCCTCGCCGATCGCGATGCGGACGCCGTAAGTCTTGGTCTGGCCCTCCAGGCGCGCCGCGAGGTTGACCGTATCGCCCAGCACCGAATAGTCGAAACGCTGGTCCGAGCCCATGTTGCCCACCACGCATTCGCCCGAGAACAGGCCAATGCCGATGGCGATGGGGATGTGGTCCTTGCCCTCGGCTTCGGCCTCCGCCTCCAGCTCGTCGTTCAGCGGGCCCAGGCGTTCCAACATCGCGAGTGTGGTCCGGCAGGCGTTCTCGATCTGATGCTCGTCGTCCAGCGGGGCGTTCCACAGGGCCATGATGCAATCGCCGATATATTTGTCGATCGTGCCCTGGCGCTCGAGGATGATCTGGGTCATCGGGGTCAGGAAGCGGTTGATCAGAGCCGTCAGTTCGACCGCGCTCAGCCGTTCCGAAATGGTCGTGAAGCCGCGCACGTCGCAGAACATGATGGTCATGTTGCGGCTCTCGCCGCCCAGGACGAGCTGATCCGGGTTCTCGGCCAAGCGTTCGACCAGGGCGGGGGAGACGTAGTGGCCGAAGGCGGAACGGATCTCGCGCCGCTGGCGCTCCTCGCGCGCGTAATTCGCGTAGGTCATGAACGCAAAAATCAGGAAGATCGCGAGTGCCGGAAAAGAGACATCGAGCAACACGCCTTCGTTCACGAACAAGTGCCAGGAAAGCCCGCCGAATGCGGCGATGACCAGAAAGCCCAGCGCCAAGGTCCAGCGCGCCTGGATCATGGGAACGAAGACGACGAGCAGCAGACCGCCGATCACGATGATCCCGTATTCCCAGAACAATGCCCGCAGCGGTCGGTAGAGGTAGTCCTGGGCCAGAATCGTCTCGATCACCTGGGCATGGACTTCGACCCCCGGCAGAATACCGAACGGCGTTGCGCGCACGTCGAGCAGGCCCGCGGCCGAGGTGCCGACCAGGGCCAGTTTTCCCTTGATGCGTTCGGCCGGGACCGAGCCGTTCAGGACGTCTTTTGCGGAGATGTAGCGCGCTTTGTCATGGGGGCCGTAGCGCACCCAGATCCGGCCCTGTTTATCGGTCGGAACCTCGACATTGGCGACGACGACGGCTTCGACGCCACCCAGGCCGCCGCCCTTGATGGTTTTGACCGCAAGGGACTTCTGTCCGGTCGCGACCCGCAGGACCTCGATGGGCAGGGACGGGATGACTTGCTTGCCGCTGCGGACGATGGCCGGCACACGGCGCGCGATGCCGTCCTGTTCTGGCGGAATCGCGAAGAATCCGTGGCCGTTGGCGGCGTCCTCGAGCACGGCCGTGTTGGTCACGATGCCCGGAAAGTTGAAGATGTAGGGCCGAGGGCTGCCGCCGACGGTGGCCATGGATGGGCGCGCGAGCTTGGTGCCCTCGGGGTCCGTCCCGCCATGGGCGGCGCGGCCGAGCACGACAGGCGCCTGCTTTAGGATATCGGCCAGCACCGCGTCGTTGCTGGGAAGCTTGGTCAGCGCGTCCTTGGTGGTCTGGTCCAATTGGGGGA
>JABIRQ010000194.1 GCA_018699755.1 Rhodospirillaceae bacterium
AGGGCGACGGCGAAACCGTCCGCGGCCAGGCGCCGGACGACCGCCGCGCCGATGCCGCGCGCGCCGCCGGTGACGATGGCGACTCGCGCGCCGGCTTCGGGCCGGGCGGCCGGCCGCGCGGTCTCGAGCATCATCACCTCGCCGGTCCCGCTCATGATCTCATCGCCGAGCTGGTTTACGGCGCGGCAGGCCAGAGTTACCGCGCCGGTCGATTCGGTCAGCTTTTCGATTTCGACCGAAAGGGTCAGACGGTCGCCGATAAAGGCGGGCTTGGCGAAGCGAAAACTCTGGCTCATCCACAGGGCGCCCGGGCCCGGCAGATCCATGCCGATCAGGCGCGAGAACAGCGCGGCATAGGACATGCCATGCGCCACGCGGCGCTTGAATCGTGTGCCTTCGGCATAGGCCGGATCGAGGTGAAGCGGGTTGCGATCGCCGCTGTATTCGGCGAAGCGGCCGACCAGATCCTCGGTCACGTCCACCGAAATCTCGGCCCGGTCGCCGACCGTGCAGCGCGTGAGATCAAGCTCGTTCATGGCCCGGATACCTTAAATGGTCGAACTTGCCGCGGGCTTCGTCCCAGTCCTCGCGCAACAGGCCATAGGCGATGCAGTCGCTGATCCGTTCGCCCTGCGCGCCGCTGCGCATGTGCTGGCGCAACACGCCTTCCTGCTTGAAACCCATGCGCCGCAGATTGAATTGCGAGGCGATATGCTCGCGGAAGGGAAAGCCCCAGAATCGGCGCAGGCCGATTTCGTCGAAGGCGATATCGAAAAGCGGCACCTGGGCCTGGAGCGACATGCCGTCGGACCGGTAGGCCACTTCGCCGATCAGATAACCCCATGTCGCGGTCCCGTGCTTGGTGTCGACGCGCAGGGATGCCGTGCCGATGGCCGTTTCGGTTTCCCGGTGGACGACACGGTAGAAGCAGCCCGTCGGGTGCTCCCAGACGCGTTGGACATGGGCGCGGAGTCCCTCCATCGACCGGTCGGCCAGGGCGGCCTCGATGTTCTGGATGATCGCGGGATCGTGGAGCCAGCGGTGGTAGTCCTCGCCGACCTCCTCGACCCGAAACGGCCGAAGATCGATATCGCGCGCGCGCAGGGTGCGCCGCTTCCAGCCCGCGAAGTCGAAACGCTGAATCGCCTCGATTGCCGCGAGGCCGGGCGGCAGTTCGGAGCCGCCCGAGATGTTCGGTTCGCTGTCGGTCATAGTGCCTCGGTTGTATCGGCCGCTCGAGCGGTCGGTCGAACGCGTCAGGCCGTGCGCGAGGTCAGATGGGCGCCGGTGATGCCGAAGCGCGTCATCTGGTCCCGGGTCATCGCATTGATGGTGTGGCGATAGCCCTGGATCTCGTCGAGCGACATGCCCTTGCTGCGCAGATAGGCGATTTCCCAAAGCGTGTAGTCCGGGTTGATGAAGGTCGCGTTCTCGATCTCCAGGAAGCTCGCGTTGATATGGTTGATCGCCGTCTGCCAGTTCATCGTGTCGTGGGACCAGAAAAGGCCCTCGCCCGTCAGGTTGTAATCGGCGGCCCGTTTGTGAATGGGCGTGTGGTGGAGGTAGTAGAAGGGCTGGACGAAATAGTAGTCGAGCCCCGATTCGTCGATGAAGCTCCGCGTCTCTGCCACGCTTTCCTCGGTCTCGCCAGGAAAGCCGATGATGAAGGAGCCGACGGTGGTGATGCCCTGATCGCGCAGTTGCGCGACGCCGTCCCGGTAGAAGCGGGCGATGGCACCCTTCTTCATATTCTTGAGGATTCGGTCGGAGCCCGATTCGACGCCCAGGAAGACGCCCGCGCAGCCGCTTTTCGCCATGCGCTCGATCAGTTCGGCGTCGGTGTACTGGCAGCGAAGGAAGGAATACCAGGGCAGGTCCAGCCCAGCGTCGATCATGCGGTCGACCAGGGCCTCGAAGCGCGGGCGCGGCACGTTGAAGGTGTCGTCCACGAAGATCACGGCCGAGACGCCGGCGTCTTTCGCCTTGTGCAAGGTGTCCATGACATTGTCGAGATCCATCAGGGCGAGCTCGCCGGCGATCGTCGGATAGGAGCAGAAGGCGCATTTGAACGCACAACTGCGGGCCGTGCGGATATGGACGATGCTGCCCTCGTGACTCGAATCGAACTCGATCAGAGTGTCGTTGATGTCGTTGTCCTCGCGTGCCCGCGCATTGTGATGGATCGCGCCGCGAGTATCGCGCCAGGTCAGGTTGGGCACTTGGTCCAGGCGGTCCGGGTAGGCGCGGCAGAGATCGAGCAGCGCGGCCTCGCCCTGGCTGTCCGGAATGAAACCGTCGAGCTTGCAGGCCTCGAGGTACTGGGCTTGCTGGTCGAGCGACATATACAGAAGGGTGGTCAGCACGTGGTGGCCGCCGGCAACGATAAAGGCTTCGGGCACCGCCTCGCGCAGGCGTTTGCCGATCGTCCCCAGATGGCGCTTAGTCAGGACGAAGGTCGTGCTGACGACCACGATATCTGGGCCGAAATCCTTGAGACGCGCGTAAGAGGCCTGGGCGTTGTCGGAATCGATATAGTTGAAGACCTCGGTATCGAACCCGTTGCGCCGAAGATGCGAGGACAGCAGAAGTCCGGCGCAGAGATACATCTCCCACAAGGTAAACGGCTCGTCGTTCGGAATGCCGCGTTGCCGCTTGAGATAGGCGACATGGTCCGCGAGCGTGCCCTCCGGCGTCACCACGCGCGTAAAATTGTGGGTCTGCAGAAGCTTGGCTGCGAGCTTCGGGTTCTCCGGCAGCGCGATCTCATTGGCGTCGGGCGTGACATGCCCGATGATCGCAACCTTCAGTCTCGCCATGATGAATCCTCGCTCCACCGCCGGTTTTGACCGGTTTGTGGTGATGTCCGTTCTCTTCTGCGCCAGGTCAAGGGGCTGTTCACGCCGGCTTCCTGAACCAGGCCGTGGGCGAAAGCGCCCAGGGCGTGCTGTGCAGATCGATTCCGGTCAGGCCGCGGGCCTTGCGGAAATCGTCGAAAGCGTCCGATTCACGCCAGTTGTGGACGGCGTACTCGTCCAGGGTGACGATGCCGCCCGGCACCACCCGGTCGTAGAGCGCCTCGAGCGCGGCGATGGTCGGCTCGTAGACGTCGAAATCGAGATTTAAAAGCGCGATTCGCAGGCCGGGACGCTCCGCCGCATAGGCGGGGATCGTGACGCTGGCATCGCCGGGCACGATCTCGATCCGCTTCTCCAGGCCGAACGCGACGGCCTTCGCCATAACCATGGCCGGGACGCCGCCATAGTCCTTGAAGGATTCCGAACTGGACCGGTCGAGGACGCCCTTTACCGTCTCCGGCACCCCGTCGAACGTGTCGAAGCCGATCACCTTGCGTGGCGAGAGCGGGTTGAAGATTTGGATCATCTTGGCCCAGAAGAGCAGGCCCTGGCCCTTGAAGACGCCGCATTCGACGATGTCGCCGGGCCGGTCCAGGACTTCCTTGAAATGCTCGTACCGGCACAGAATCTTAGTGAAACGGTCGAGATCCGCTTCCACCAGGAAGGCGTTATAGGCGTCGAAACTGGCCTGGCTCATAGCGTCTTTCCCTTGGCCTAGAAGCCGTGCTCGCCGGCCGTGTGGCCGGTCGTGGCGTTGGTCTGGAGAGTCAGGCAGCGCAGGAACTGACTGTCGGATTCGGCGTAGAGAAAGCCGTTCCGCCCGCCCAGGAAGTCCTTGTAACCCGGCATCAGCGCGTCCAGCTCTGCGGCCCAGGCCTGCCGTCCGGCGAGGGGCAGCTCGGCCGTCATGACGGCTTCGTCCGCGTCGCGGTGGAGGGTGATGGTGGTCGGATGGCTGCCTTCGTCTGGGATCGGCGGGGTGTGGTAGAGGCCGATCCGGTTCTCCACGCCCTCGACTCCGGCGACCTCGCACCAGGCACGGCCCGGTTTGCCCTCGGGCGCGAAGACATAGGGCGAGAGGAGCGAGATGTTGATGCTGCTGTCGAGGCCGCTGCCCGTGCCGTAGCAGACCTGGAGGGCGATGCGCATGGGCACGCGGTCGCCGCCGGCCGGGGTGACGAAGAGTTCAACCGAGCGCGCGCCGCGTTTGCGCCCCATCCGGCCGAGCGGGAATTCGACGATCTCCGCGCTGCCCTCGGCCAGATGGGCGATGTCGCGCAGGGTGTCGGTTTCGCGCCCCGCGGCATCGAAGAAACGGGCGTGGAAATCCAGCGCGGCGGGGCAGGCGATGGGATAAAGGCGCAGGCCCAGGTCCAGGTCGTCGAACAGCGGGAAGGTCTTGCCGCTATGGGACTCGTGGTGCGGATCGACGGCCCAGTATTCGTCCGTCCGTCCGTTGTCGTAATAGGAATGGTTGGCCGAGAAGGCGCCGTCGTCGCGGCGGATCACGCCGCCGCAGACCCGGCTGAACAGCATCGGCAGGGCGGGTTGGTCCACGAACAGGCTGTGCGCGTTCCGCGTTGCCCCGACTGCGTCCGTGAAGACCTCGGACAGGGTATAGCGGCGCTTGGCGAACGCGCCGGCCTGGAAGGGCGCGGACCGCTTGATCGCCTTGCCGTCCTGGCCGGTCAGCACGAATCGGACTTCGGCATCGGCGGCGAAGGGGCCGTTCAGGATCTCGACGAAAGTGTCGTGGGCGTCGTCCATCACGACGTCGATGCTGGCTTCCCGGACGTGGGTGCGGTTGATCGTCTTCTCTTCGTCGAAATCGTTCAACACCCGGGCATAGGCATGGACTTGGTTGAAGAAGCTGTCGTTCCAGGTGTTGAGGACCACGGCGGGGTAGGGAATGAACATGTTGCGCGCCGAGAAATACTCGACCTCCCAACTGCCCTCGGCGGGCAGGGCATCGAGGCCCAGATCCTCGGCGACGTCCTCCAGATCGACGCTGTAGGCCTTGCCCTGGTCGAGCACCTGGAGGGTCTGGCCCAGCCGCTCGCCCTCGCCGTCGCGCAGGGTGTGGCGCGCCGCGACCTCGGGGATGCCGCGCTTGATCTTCCAATGGTTCAGGAAGGTCAGGTTGGTTCGGTAGCGTCCCGTGTCCAGCACCGGAAAGAGCGAGGCGGCCCGATGCACCGAGTTGAGATTCGGATCCCGGTGATAGGCTTGGCGCGTCTTCTCGACCTCGGCGAATTTTTTCATGGCGGTTACTTGGGTTCCCGGTTGCGCGTTACGAGGCTGTACCGATTGTCTCAGCGATGCTGCCGACGACCCGGTCGACATCCGCTTCGGTCATGCTGACATGCAGCGGCAGGGACAGGCAGCGGGCGTAATAGGCCTCGGCCCCCGGCAGGTGCTGCGCGCCGCAATGGTCGCGGTAATAGGGTTGCAGATGGAGCGGCGTGTAATGCACTTGGCTGCCGATGCCGCGTTCGCGCAGGGCGCGCATCACTTCCGCCCGGCTGCGTCCGAGTTCGGCAAAATCAATTAGAGCCACATAGAGATGCCAGCACGGGCGCGCCCATGCGACCCGGCCAAGCGGCCGGACCAGCGGCGCGAGCGGCGCCAGCAGCGAATCGTAGCGGGCCGCCAGGGCCGTGCGCGCGGCGCGGAACCGGTCCAGCTTCGCCAACTGGCTGCGTCCCAGGGCGCAATGGATGTCGCTGGCCCGGTAATTCAGCCCCGGCTCGCGCAGCTCGTAGTACCAGGGGTTCGGCTGTCCGTCCGCGTCGAAGGCGAGGTCGCGGGCCTCGAACGCCGCCGGATCGCGATGGAGCGCGTGATTGCGCAGCCGCGCCAAGGCGGCGCCAAGCGCCGCGCCGTTGGTGGTGACCGCGCCGCCCTCGCCCATGGCGATCGTCTTCACCGGGTGAAAAGAGAAAACGGTCATGGCAGAATCGGCGCAGGCGCCGACCGGACGCCATGCGCCATCCCGGTCGAGGACGTCGCCGCCCAGGGCATGGCTGGCATCCTCTACGATGGCGACACCGTGTGCGCGGGCGATCTCGCCGATCGCCGCCATATCGACCGCCTGGCCGTTCATATGCACAGGGAAGACCGCGGCGGCTCCGGGCGCCCGGGCCAGCGCCGCCTCGAAATCTTCCGGCCGCATCAAGCCGGTTTCCGGATCGACATCGGCCAGCACTACGTCGCAACCGGTCAGGCGCGGCGCGTTGGCGGTTGCCGCGAAGGTCAGGCTGGGCACGATGGCGATCTTGCCGGGGCCCAGGCCCAGGGCCATCGCCGCCATATGCAGGGCGGCGGTACCGCTCGAACAGGCGATCGCGTATTTCGAATCCACGGTTTCGCCCAGGGCGCGCTCAAATTCGTCGACGGCTGGACCGGTGGTCAGCCAATCGCCCTCCAGCACCGCCACGACGGCGGCGATATCGTCCGCCTCGATGCGCTGGCGACCGTAGGGCATCACGGGCGCGGCTGTCACGGCGTCAGCTCCGCGATCATCTTCTCCAGGCCCGCATCGTCCAGCCATGTCGGGTTTTTGTCGCTGGTATAGCGGAAGCCATCCGCGACCGGGCGCGCACCCGCTTCGGAATAGGGTGTGCGCGACCAATAGGCGAATGCCGGCTCGATCACGTAGCGGTCTTCCAATTCCAATGTGCTGCGCGAATCGTCCTCGGTGATCAGCGCCTCGTGCAGTTTCTCGCCCGGACGGATGCCGATGACGCGCTGATCGAGCCCGGGTGCCATGGCCGCGGCCAGATCGGCGACCCGCATGCTCGGGATCTTAGGCACGAAAATTTCGCCGCCGGTCATCATGGCGAGCGAGGTCAGGACGAAATCGACGCCTTGCTGCAGGGTGATCCAGAAGCGCGTCATGCGCGGATCCGTGATCGGTAGCGCGTCCGCGCCTTCGGCGATCAGCTTGTTGAACAGGGGTACGACGCTGCCGCGCGAACCGATGACATTGCCATACCGGACAACTGAGAAGCGGGTCTCCTTGGTGCCGCTCATATTGTTTGCGGCGACGAAGATCTTGTCGGACGCCAGCTTGCTGGCGCCATAGAGGTTGATCGGGCTGACGGCCTTATCGGTCGACAGGGCGATAACGCGCGGAACGCCGTTCTTCAGCGCGGCGTTCACCACGTTCTCAGCCCCATGCACGTTGGTGGCGATGCATTCGAACGGGTTGTACTCCGCCGCCGATACATGTTTGAGCGCCGCGGCATGGACCACGATATCGACTTCGCGCATGGCCATCTCCAGGCGCGCGGCGTCGCGCACGTCGCCGATGAAATAGCGCATGAAAGGAGCCTCCGGTCCGCCGAAGACCTGGGCCATCTCGTACTGCTTCATCTCGTCGCGCGAGAAGACGATCAGCTTCGCGGGCGTCCAGCGCTCGATCACCGTGCGCACGAATTGCTGCCCGAAGGAGCCGGTGCCGCCGGTCAGCAGGATGCGCTTGCCGTCGAGGTCGATGTTCCGCGTCATTGATGCTCCGTTCATTCTCGCCTCACGCGCCGCGACGCCCGGAAACGGCGACCAAGCTCGGTTCGCCGCCCTGCTTGCGCCATGCTTGGGCATACCAGCCGGACAGCGCGACAAGTTCCTCATGGCTGCCCTGCTCGACCACCGCGCCGTCGCGCAGGACCAGGATATTGTCGGCATGTGCGATGGTGGACAGCCGGTGGCCGATTACGAGCACGGTGATATCGGTTTCGCCGCGCACCCGCTCCAATGCCTCGCGAAAGGCCATTTCGGAATCCGCGTCGAGATTGCTGGTCGGCTCGTCCATGATCAGGATCGGCGCCCGCCGGACCAGAGCGCGGGCCAAGTCGAGGCGCTGGCGCTGGCCGCCCGACAGGCGCTGGCCGCCCTCTCCCAATAGGGTGTCGTAGCCGTCAGGCAGGGCTTCTATGAATACGTCGGCGCCGGCCAGGCGCGCGGCGGTGCGGATCTCGGCCATGCCCGCGTCGGCCTTGCCGTACCGGATGTGTTCAGCTGGCGAGACGTTGAAAATCTGTGGGCTCTGCGGAACATAAGCGATGCCGGCCCGCAACTCCGCCAAGCGGAACTCGCCGATCGGCACGCCGTCGAAGAGGATCGCGCCGCTGTCCGGATCGCGCAGGCGCGGCAGCATATCGACCAGGGTGGATTTGCCCGCCCCTGACGGTCCCGCGATGGCGGTCATCCGATGGGCGGGGATCGTTGCCCGGATGCCCGCGAGCGCGGGCACGGTGGCGGTGTCTTCGCCATAGCTGAAACGTAGATCCTCAATTTGGATTTCGCGTTCGAGGGTATGGAACGGCCGCGTGCCACTCTCGACATCCTGGGCCATGCGCAATGCCTCCAGGCGGAGGTGAACCCCTTCCAGGCTACCCACGGTGGCCAGCACGCTTTGGCGCTGGCGCAAGGCTTCCTTCAGGATCGGCAAGAGGCGCAGGACGATGAGCAGAAACAGGCCGATTTCGCCCAACCCCAGGCCGAACACGGCGATGCCGAAATAGAGGAAGGCGAAGCCAAGACCGACGACCAGCGGTTCGACGATGACCTCCAACCGTGCAAGCAGCCGGGCGATGCCGATCAGAGTGTCGCGTTGGCGGGCGGTCAGGCGGCGCATCGCCGTTGCCTCGGCCGCCTCGGTGCCGGAAAGCCGGACCAGCCGCGCCGCGCCCAGCCGCTCGAGCAGGAAGGACGACATACCGCGATTGGCTTGGACCACTCGGTGGCTCAACTGCTCGGAGCTGCGGAACAGCCTGGAAATGCTGAGTGCGACGACGGCGCCGACGGCCAGGGTCGCGACCGTCATCTGGGTCGAAAGGCTGAACATGATGGCGATATAGACCAGGCCGAGCACGCCGTAACTGGCAAGCATCAAGGTGCCGAACAGGCAGCCGATGGCGGATTGCAACTCGGTCGTCAAGTCGTTGACGATCTCGCCTCGCGCCGTGTGCTCCTGGTAGGAGGCGCTTGCTGAGAGATACAGATTGAAGCCGAGGTTGCGGACCCGGAAGCCGAAATTCTGTTTGGCATGGGCGAGATAGAGTAGCCGGGCATAGACGAAGACCTGGCGAATCAGGATGCAGGCGAAGCTAGTCGCGAGCAGGACGGCCAGATCGACCTGGAGGCCCAGGCGGTCATAGGCCGCGACGATATAGGGCCAGATGCCCTGATCCGCCGTCAGCTTCGCGAGGTCGCCGCCAGCCTGGATGAACTGGAACACCGGCAACAGCATGCTCAATCCGATTCCCTCGAACACGGTGCCGACCAGGCTCAAGCTGATGACCGTGACCGCGACGCGCGGCGGAAAGCCGAAGCTTCGCGCATAATCAAAAATGCCCGTGCGCATCAGGCGGTCTCGACCATGTCCCAGGCCAGGGTCTCGTCCTCGGCGATATCGCGCGCGGCGCGCGCGCCGACCACGCGGTCGAGTTCGGCCGGTGGCAGGCCCGTGCCGGGGCGTTTGATCTCGATCATCTCGGCGGTGATTTCCGTGCCCGCCGGGATGGCGACCTGGGCGGTCAGGCTGCGCCGGATCAGCGGGATGAAATCGGCCGGCTCGACCGGCGCCTTTTCCGCTCGGCCGACCGCCGCCTGGGCGGCGCGGCAGCCCGCCACGAGGGCGGCCATATCGGCGGGATCGGCCGACAGCTTGTGGTCCGGTCCGGGCAAGCCCTTGTCCAGGGTGAAGTGCTTCTCGATCACTTCGGCACCCAGGGCCGCGGCCGCGAGACAGGTCGCAATGCCCACGGTGTGATCGGAATAGCCGGTCGGACAGGCGAAGCGCGTCCGCAGCCCGGCCATGCAGGCGAGGTTGGCCTCGCCCGGTTCGGCGGGATATTGCGAAACGCAGTGCAGGATCGCGATCGGCGTGTCGGTGCGGGCTTGGCGGATCGTGTCCACCGCCGTCTCGACCTCTTCCAATGTCGCGCCCCCGGTCGACAGGACGATCGGCTTGCCGAAGCCCGCGACATGGCGCAGCAAGGGCAGATGGGTCACGTCGCCCGATGCGATCTTGTAGGCTGGCGCACCGCAATCTTCGAGGATATCCGCGCTTTCCGCATCGAAGACCGAGGCGAACAGCACGGCGCCGATGCCGCGTGCGTGGTCCATCAGGGCAGCGACGTCGTCGCGCGACAACTCGTAGCCGACGAAGCGTTCGTAATAGGCGCTCGATCGGGCGAGGAATTTCGCGGCGCGGAAGATCTGCAACTTCAACCCGTCGGCCCCCGCGCCATGGGCGGCATCGATCAGGGTCTTGGCCGCCGCGACGTCGCCGCCGTGATTGTTGCCGATCTCGGCGATGACATAGGGCAGCGCACCGGCGCCGACTTGGCGCCTGGCGATCTCGAAGGATGGAGTTGCGGTCATGGCGATTCCGTGCGCTTCCGTCAGGTTCGGGTCGCGAGATATTTGAGCTGCGCTTCGCCGTATTTGGTCCGCGCATAGGGCACGCCCTGCGAGACCAGTTCGATCTGGTCGATGCCGATGCCGCGGGTCAGCTGGCGCAGGTCCGTGAAGCCGGCGGCTTGCAGCAGGGCCTCGACCTCTTTCTTGGCGCGCCACTGATAGGGGCCGTAGAAGGCGCACATCATCCAATAGACCCGGCCGCTGTTGATGCCGAGCGAGAAGAGGAAATGCTGGAACAACGGCGCGGGGATGCCGATGCTCGCCCGGCGCAGGGTCTCGAACAGCAACTCATACAGGCCGAAACGCCCGTTGACGTACAGGAACAAGGTGCCGCCGGGCCGGATCACCCGGGCGAATTCCGCAACGCAGCCGTCGTAATCGGCGGTCAGGTGGATCACCCCGTTCGACCAGACCATGTCGACCGCGCCATCGGGCAACGGGATGTCGTGGGCCGAGCCGTGGCGGAAACGCATGCGCGTGCCGTAATCGACCTTCTTGGCTTGTTCGGTGGCGAAGGCGATGCCCTTCTCGCCGATATCGATGCCGATCACTTCCTCGGCGCCCAGCCGGGCGATGGCGGCGCTGAACTTGCCGCTGCCGCAGCCGGCGTCGAGCACGGTCTTGCCGGCGAATAGCGCCTCGGCGTCGATCCCGTTGGCCGCCATGCGATCCACCACGAAGCGGTGGGATTCGTCGAAATAGACCTCGTCCGTCATATCGACCCAGACATCCGAGAACATCCGCGCGACCATGCTCTCGCGCGCCTCGGCCTCCTCCGTGTCATAGGCCTCGGCGGGAAAATGCCCGCCGCAGACTTCCGAGGCGCGGGCCGCCAGAAGATGCCCGGTCGCCGCGTCGAAGGCCTCGACGAAGCGCGGCACGGGGTCGCCCTCGGCCGCGAAGGCGTCGAGATGCCAGAGGAACAGGTTCACGTTGGCGAACATGCGCGACGCCCAATAGGTCCGGTCGTCCAAGCTCGCGACCGCCGCTAGAAAGCGCTCCGCCGCCACCCGCGCGCGCGGGTCGATCGTGTCCTCGGGCAGCGCGGCTTTTGCTGTCGTCATCTCGTTCATGGCATTCCGTTCGCTTGGGTCAGGCCGCTTCGGCGCGCAGGAAATCGGCCAGCTTGCGGGCCATGAAGACCCGTGCGCCGTAGATCGATTCGGTGGTCGCGCCGCCGATATGCGGGGTGATCACCAGGTTGTCATGGGCCTTGGCATAGGCGATCAGCGGATGGCCGCGCTTGTCGTCCAGCCATTCGCCGTCGATCACGTCGAGCCCCGCTCCCGCCAGCCGCTCGCTTTCCAGGGCCGAGAGCAGCGCGGCCTCGTCCACCACGGCGCCCCGGCTGGTGTTGATCAGCAAGGCGCCCGGCTTCATTCGGGCCAGGGCCCCGGTATCGATCATGTCCCGCGTCGTCTCGGTCAGGTGGACGTGGATGGTCAGGATATCCGATTCGTGCAGCAGGGTTTCGAAATCGACCGTCTCGACCCCTGGCGCTTCGACCGCGCGGATGTCGTGGGCGATCACCCGCATGGCGAAGCCGTTGCCGATCCGCGCGCTGATATTGCCCAGCCGGCCCAGGCCCAGGATGCCCAGGGTCTTGCCCAGAAGCTGGAAGCCGCTGAAGCGTTCGCGCGCCCAGTCGCCTTCGCGCGCCGCGGCCACCGCCGGCGGCAGGTGGCGGACCAGGCTGAGGATCAGGCCGAAGGCCAATTCGGCGGTCGCGCTGAAGCTGTTGATCAGGTCGAATTCCCGGGCGATGTCGAACAGGGCGATGCCGCGCTCCCGGATCGCCTCGACCTCCATATGGTCCGTGCCCGTGCTGGGCGAGCCGATCACTCGCAGGCGCGCCGCCCGGGCCAAGAATTCCTCGTCGATCCGCACCGAGGCTGAGGCGAGATAGGCATCGAAACCCGGCAAGGCGTCGAGCACCGCGTCCCGTTCGGCGGGGAGCGAGACCAACTCGCCCAGCTCCTCCAAGGCGGCCACCGCCTCGGGCGCGCCCGAGAGGTCGAGGGTGTTCAGGATGCGCCAATTCGCCATCGTTACGCCCGCTCCGTCCGGGACCTAGCCGTTCGACTCGTCGAACGCCGCTTCGGACCGATCGGCTAGGCGCGCTTCGGCCCGCGCCAGGTCGCTGGCGTGATGGATGTTGGTGCAATCGTCGACGATGACGACATCCTTGCGGCTCTCGCCGGTCTCCAGGAAGTGGCGCGACAGGATGTAATGGGCGCCGTTCTTGGTGCCGTCCGCCTCCGTGCTCATCAGCCGGTCAACGCCCTCGGCGAGGAACCGGTCCAGGGCGTCGCTCACGCTCACGTCCCGGTCGGGATGATCGGGCTGTAATCCGACGACGACTTCGACTGCCTCGCCGACACTGCCG
The DNA here is from genome assembly GCA_018699755.1 of Rhodospirillaceae bacterium. Classification (GTDB taxonomy): domain Bacteria; phylum Pseudomonadota; class Alphaproteobacteria; order CADEGL01; family CADEGL01; genus JABIRQ01. Next base: position 12,670 of record JABIRQ010000194.1, read on the forward strand.
ACACTGCCGACGGCATGGCGATAGACATCGGCGATCGGCGTCTCGCCGCCCAGGCTTTCCGGGCGCCGGATCACGGGCACCCCGTGGCTTTCGGCATGCAGGGCGATTTCGTCGCTGTCGGTCGAGACATAGACCGCGTCGATCCGCTCGCAGGCACGCACCGCGCGAATGGAATAGTCGAGCATCGGAAGGCCGCCGACCTTGACCATGTTTTTGTTGGGCAGGCGGCGTGAACCGCCTTTCGCGGGAATGACGGCGATGATCAACGATTCTCTCCCAGATGGGCGTGGAGGGTGAACTGGCTCGACCGGATGAAGAAACCGCAGGACTGATAGAGTGCCAGGGAGGCAATGTTCCCGGACTGGGTGCCGACGACCATCTCCTCCGCCCCGGAGGCGGCGTAATGGGCCAGGGCGCCCTCTACCAGGGCGCGGCCGTGGCCCCGGCCCTGGGCCTCCGGCGCAACGCCGATCAGGTCGATGACCGCCGTGGGGCCGTTGCGCATGCAGGCGTTGAAGCCGACCACCCGGCCGTCCTGGCGCGCCACCAACATGGCATCGGCCCGGCCGGCCGCCGAGTTTCGGATCCAACTCTCCTTGAGGCGATCGGCGGCAGAATTGGCGATGCGGGGGTCGATGTGGAAGCGATCGGCGGTGAAGCAGCGCCCCGCCAGCCGCGCGCAATCCTCGCCCTCGTCGGTCTCGGCCAGGCCGATGCCGGCTGGCATCTTCGGCGCGCCGTCGAGCGGTCGGGCGAGGGTCAGCAGGCATTCGACCATCCGGAAGCCGACGGCTTCCAGGGCATTGATCGCCCCGAGGCGCGCCTCGGGCAGGCGGCAGGTGGCCAGGGCGACACCCGCGTCTTTCATGTCCGAGACCGCCCGCGCGGCCAAGTCTTCCAGAACCGGCGCGGCCCCCTGCCAGGCTTCGATGGTCTCGATCCGTGCCGCCGCGATGCCCAGTTCGGCGCTTTCGAAGGCCAGCGGCTGCCAGATCGCGGTGCCGGCGAGGGTGTCGCCGACCCGGACCGTCACGGCTCGGCGGCCGCCGTCCAGGCGCAGGCCGCGCGCTTCCAGCGCCGCGCGTTCGGCGGCGTCGAGTCCGTCGGCGGCCGGGCTCAATTGCGCTTCAGCCGGTCCCATTCTTCCAGATACCATTCGCAATAGCGCCGGTAGCCGATCTCCAGCGGGATCTCCGGCTCGAAGCCGAGATAGGCGCGCGCCCGGTCGATCTCCAGGGTGCCGCGCTTGGGCTTCTGGGGCGCGGGCGGGCGTTCCTCGATGCGCACCTGGGGCACGTATTCCTTCAGGATATCGGCCAGCTCGGCGATGGTGCGCGCGTTGCCGTAGGTCAGGTTGAAGGTCATGGCCAGGCCGGTTTCCAGGGCCAGGGCGCGCAGCATGCCCTGCACTAGGTCCTCGATGACGGTGAAGTCGAGCCGCCCGCCACCTCCGCCCTCAAGATAGAGTGGCTTGTTTAGCAGCGCGTTCTCCATGAATTTCTGGCTGACGCGCTGGCTGATGCAGCGCACGCCATAGAGCGCACTGGGCCGGATGATGGTGTAGGGGATGTGGTGCAGGCGCCAGGCCTCGCGCACCATACGTTCGCCGATATACTTGCCGTTCGCGTACACGCCGCGCGGCCGCGGCCGCACCGTTTCGTCCACCGAATCGGTCTCGAAATCGCCGTAGACCGTGCTTGAGGACATGAACATGATCTGGCCAACCTGGGCGGTCTTCATGCGCGAGAGTTCGAGCACGTTGCGCAGGGTGTTGATCTGGATGTCGTAGGCCAGGCCGGGATGCTGGTCGGCGATGACGGCGCTGGAGATCGCCGCCAGATGCACGACCTTGGTCGGCGCGAATTCGCTGAACGGCTCGGTCAGGTCGGACATCGCCCGGGCGTCGACATTGACGATATCGACACCCGCCTCGCGCATCATCTCGAACCGGTCGAGCACGAAATTGAGATGCAGCCGCCGGACGGTCGGCTCGATTCCGGGGTCGGAGACCAGCTTGACCAAGTTGTTGATCTGCAGGTTGTCGACCACCATGACCTCGGCACCCAACCCACGGCAGCCTAGCGCCAGGTGATGGCCGATAAAGCCCGCGCCGCCGACCAGCATGATGCGCTCGCCGGCGAGACTCAGCGCGCTCATCGGGACGGGACCGCTCAACGGCTTGGATTGCTCCAGCCTCTCTCTCAATGTCGGCATGCGGCGATCGCTTCCTTCAGGCTGTCGGCGATGACGGTCATGTCTTCCTCGTCGAGATGGGGTCCGACCGGCAGGGAAATCGCGTTGTCGCTGATCCAGCGCGCGACCGGGAAATCCGCATCGGCATGGCCGTAGCGTTCCCGATAATAGGCCGTCAACGGCACCGGGACGGGGTAGTGCACGCTGGTGCCGATCCCAGCACCCTTCAGATGTTCGACCACGGCGCCTCGCTCCAAGGCGTCGTCCGTTCTCAGGACGGCGTTCACACAGTAGTGGGAGGAGCGGGCGCGGCCCAGTTCGACCGGGAAGGTGAAGACCTCGTCGATATCGGCGAGGCCGGCGAGCAGGGCGGCGGCGTTGCACTCGCGCGCCGCCAGAAAGCCGTCGAGCCGGTCGAGTTGGCACAGCCCCACGGCGGCCTGGGCCTCCGACATGCGGAAGTTGTAGCCCAGCATGACGACGTCGTAGATGCCGGGCTTGCTGCGCTCGCCCAAGCCCTTGTCGTAGCCGAAGGCGCGTTGCTTGCGCACCGTCCATTCGATCCCGTCGTCGTTCGTCACCAACATCCCGCCTTCCATCGTCGTGATGTGCTTGGCGGGATAGAACGAGAAGCAGCCGGCGGCGCCGATGGCGCCCGGATGCCGGCCGCCGTAATCGGCGCCCAGGGCCAGCGCACAATCCTCGATGACGGCGAGACCGGCGGGATCCGCGATCGCGCGGATTGCATCCATGTCGCAGGGCAGGCCGAGATAGTGGACCGGCATGACGGCCTTGGTGCGCGCCGTGATCGCCTCGGAGATCGCCGCGGCGCCGATATTGCCGGTGGCCCGGTCGACATCGACGAAGACCGGCCGTGCGCCGCAATGCTCGACCACATGGCCGGTGGCGACATGGGTCTCGGCCGGCACGATGACCTCGTCCCCTGGCCCGACCCCGTGGGCCAGCAGGGCGAGATGGAGGGCCGTGGTGCAGGACGAGGTGGTCACGGCATGCTTCGCGCCGACCCGCTCGGCGAAGCGTTTCTCGAATTCGGCGCAGCGCGGGCCGTGGGTCAGCATATGGCCGCTCAACACCTCGGCGACGGCGGCCTTTTCCGCCTCGCCCAGGATCGGCCGCCCGAAGGGAATTTCACGCCGGGGGTCCTGTGTCATCATGGTCATCCGTTGGAGGCGAGGGCGCGGCGGTCCTCGTTCATGACCCGCTGGGCCGTGTCGGCGACCGGGTAGCCCAGTGCGCCGAGGTCGCGATCGATCAGCACGCTCAGCCGTGCGTTTGATTCGCCGTAGGCTTCCGCAATGCGCGGGGCGATCGCGGCGGTGTCGATGCGGGCCCAGCCAACGAGGGCTTCGGGCACCCGGCGGCTGGCGGCGGATACCAGCCCGTTCACCTGCTTGCGCAGGCGCCGGCGGAGGTTCGGTTCCGCCTGGTCGATCGAGCGCGTGCCTATTCTCTCCCCTAGCAGGCGATTGAAGGCCAGGATGGCGCGGACGCCCAGGTCCGGGTAACGCTCCTTCATGGGACGATTGGCAAGCCCCGCGGCCAGATCCTCCGGCACACCGATGAAGCGGAGCGCCCGGCTCACATAGGCGACCGGATCGGCCCGCAGATCCTCGTATGCCAGAACGAGCACCCGGTCCGGTCCGAAGGCGTCCTGATAGGCGGCGACCATCCGGTCGAACCGGAACTTGCCGTTGGCGATGGCGGTCTCGACATAGGTCGGATAGTCGAGCGTGCCGCCGTTCTTGACGTCCAGGAAATGGAAAGACGGCATGATCGTATGATGGGAGCGGATGCCGATGATGATTCGGGCTTCGGGCTGAATGGCGCGAATGTTCGCTGCGACGTCGGGTCGATCGATCCTGGTGTCGCCGGATAGGGCGTTGTGGGATTCCAGGATAACCGCCGTATCCGCGGCCTCGGTCGACATGGCCCGGTAGCGATCGATCCCGCCCGCGAACAGCGTCTCTTCGAAAAAGAAGGGCGCGGTGTTGCGGTGGGCGATCCATTGCGGATGGGCGAGCAGGACCCGCTGCTGCAGGAAGGTGCTGCCCGTTCGCTGATAGCCGATATGAAAGACGTTGGCAATGTCCATGGCGTATGCCGGGCTAAACCAGGTAGTCGACTTTGACGGTGCCGCCGGTCTCGGCCGCCTCGCGCACGGCGAAGCAGACATCCATCACCCGGAAGATGTCGGCCTGGTCGACCTCGGGCCGGCCTTCCGTGCGGATCGCTTCGACGAAGCCAGGCAGCATGTCGCCCTTGCGGGTGCCCGGATAGGGCGTCTCGACGCGGATCTCGTCCTTCGGGTCGTCGCTTGAAAACAGCTTGGCGTGGGGCAGGTCGTTCACGAAGGTCTTCTCGGTGCCGTAGACGTTGAGTGCGTGGAACTTGGTCCGCTGGGGCGCCAGGCTGGTCGCGCATTTGCCGATCGCACCGCCCTCGAAGCGCAGCAGGGCGAGATAGCTGTCCGGATAGCGATAGGGCGAGCCGCGGGTCGGAATGTCCGTGGCCATGGCCGAGACCTCGACGACCTCCTGCCCGAGCAGCCAGCGCATCAGATCGACCAGATGGATGCCACCGCCGTAAAAGGTGCAGTAGAAATCCATCTTGCCGCGCCAGCCCTCGGTGATCTTCCACAGGATTCGGTGCAGATAGTCGCCCTCGATCATGAAGACCTCGCCGAAGGCGCCGGCCTCGATCATCGCCTTGACCTCGCGAAAGCGCGGGGTCGCGCGCAGGATCAGGTTCGAGGTGATCAGGAGGCCCGTCTCGTCGAGCGCGCGCTTGACCGCCTCGGCCTCTGTGCGGTGCAGGACGAAGGGCTTCTCGACCATGACATGCTTGCCGTGGCGCAGGGCCGAGAGGATCTGTTCGGCATGGGCCGCGTCGTAGGAGCAGATGGAGACGAGGTCGATCTCCGGGTCCTCGGTCACCTTGCGGTATTCCTCGAAGCGCCGGCCGACATCGTAGGCGTCGCCGATCTCGGCCAGGCGCGCCGGATCGATGTCGCAGATTGCCCGCACCTCGACGCCCTCGATCCGCCGATAGCTCTTGAGATGGGCCTCGCCCACCCCCAGGCCGATGACGCCCGCCCTAAGCGGCCGCATGGGTCGCCTTTGCGGCCATGCTTAGGGCCAGTTGCGCCGCCGCCTCCGCCGCCTCGAGTCCGTCCGCCCGACTGAAGGAGGAATTGTGCGGCATCGGCGCTGCCAGGGCCTCGGCCAGCCGGTCCGGCAACTCGCGCTCCAGGGTCACCCGTTCGATCAGGCCGCGCTGGGACAGGATGCAGCCGTCGCGTCCGCAGGCGTTGGGTTGGAAGCTTATCGTCGGTCGGGCCAGGGCATAGGCGTCGAGAAGATTGCCGCCCGACATGCCGATCACGGCATCCGCGGTGCGAATGAAGGCCAGGGCCGAGTCCTCGCAGTCGATGACGGCGTCGGCCGGCGCCGTCCGCGCGTCCTCGCGGGGGTGGAAGCGCAGGATCAGAACGGTCGCGCGGCCCAGCCGCGCGGCGATCGCCGGCACTGCATTCGTGATGCCGGACCGGGCATCCGCCTCGCTGTAGCCGAGGGCCTTGCGGGCGCCCGCATGTCCGCCGGTCAGGGCGGAGATGGCCTGAGAGATGAAATGAATCCAGACGGCGTTCGGATCGATGCCGTAGGCGTCCGCCAGCTGCGCCCGTTCGGCGGCCGGGTCGCCGGGCTCGGGCAGGGCCGCGAGGCGGGTCAGACCGATTACGGCCAGCCTGTCGACTGGAAATCCGAGGGCGATCATCTCCGCATTCGCCTCGTTGTCCATCACGGCTAGCCGGTCGGGCAGGTGGAGCAGCGGGCCGAGGCCGTCGGTCTCTAATGTGAACCGCTCGCGATAATGGATCCAGGAATCGAGGATGCCGAGGCTCGCGACGCCTGCACCGCGCGCAGCCGCCGTCATCTGTTTGTCGATGGTCGTTCCACCCCAGCTTGTGCCGGTCAAGAGAAGGTCCGGGTGAAAATCGCGGACCACCTCGCTCGCCTCCCGAGGCCCCAGCCGTTCCGTGATCCGGTCCGCCCCGCCCAGAGCGGGCGCGCTCAGCGGATGGGCCCAGACCTCGACCGTCGCGCGTTTGCGCAAGCGTGCGACGACTGGCTCAAGTGCGGTGGCGCCGCCAGCGTCGTGGCTCGCGACCAGAATGCGCGCCGTCATGCCGCGCTCCGCTGATGTTCGGCCAGCAGGGGCCGGTTCTCCCACAGCTTGGCGAAGGCCTCGGCCACGTCGTCCAGATCGGTGTCCTCGATCTGGGAATGGATCGGCACGAAGAGCAGCAGTTCCTCCGCTTCCAGGCGCTCGGTCACGGGACAGAGGCCCGGACCGTAAGCGGTCTGCGGCGATTCTGTGAAGGGGAAGCCGTCGCGCCCCAAGGCAATGCGATTCTTGTACATGGGCATCAGATAGATGGGCTTCACATAGCCGCCGCGAAACGGCACGCCCTCGGCGTTCAGCGCCCGCGCCAGGGTGTCGCGATGGACCGCACCCCAGGTCCCGGCGTCGAAACGAATGGGGTAGCAGTAATAGGCGTGGCGAACACCGGGCCGGACCGCCGGCGGGGCGAGGCCCGGAATCGCGGCGAGCTTCTCCGTCAGGCGATCGGCCTTCTCGATGCGGCCATCCACCAGGGCGCTCAGTTTTTCGAGCTGGGCGATGCCGATCGCCGCCTCGACTTCGGTCATGCGGAAGTTGAAGCCGACCATGTTGTCGAGCTCGGTCTCCCCCATCCCCTCGACCACCGATTCGGCATGGTTGCGGATCAGCGCGATACGCCGGGCCAGGCGGTCGTCGTCGGTGACGCAGATGCCGCCTTCGCCGGTGTGAATATGCTTGTGATAGTTCAGGCTGAAGCAGCCGATATGGGCCAGGGTGCCGGCCTTGCGTCCGTCCGCCTCGGCATCCGGCGCCTGGGCCGCGTCCTCGATCACGACCAAGTCGTGCTCTTCCGCGATGGCCATGATCGCCTTGAAATCGGCCGGGTGGCCGAACAGGTCGACGGCGATGATCGCCTTGGTCTTGGGCGTGATGCGCGCCCGGATCGATTCGGGGTCGAGGCAGAAGGTCTCGGGCTCCAGATCGGCGAAGACGGGCACGCCGCCCCAGACCACGGCCGCCGTCGCCGAGGCGCTCATGGTATAGGGCGAGACGATGACTTCGTCCCCTGGCCCGACTCCGGCCGCTCCGACGGCGGCATAGAGCGCGCTGGTCGCTGAATTGACGGCCAGGGCGTGGGCCACCTTGAAATGATTCCGTGCAGCGGCCTCGAAGGCGCGCACCTCTTCGCCGCCCCAGAAATCCTCGCCCCAGGCGCCGATGTAGCGGGACAGGACACCGGAATCGAGCACACGCATCACGCGCCGCTTCTCCTCCTCGCCGATCGTCCGGTAGGTCGGCCAGGGCGCCGTGCGGACCGGCGCGCCGCCGAGCAGGGCTGGCTTGGTCATGCCGGGAGCTCTTCCGGTACGGCGCCGCGCTGCGCCGTCCGTAGGGCGCGTTCGGCCAGGGCGAGGGCGGCCAGGCCGTCGCCGGCCGTACAGGCGGGGTGCGGGCGAATGCCGTCGAGCACCGAAACCAGATCGTCGATCGCGTGAAAGGTCGTGTCGCGCATCGCCGTGGACAGGGCGCGGCCGGCGCCCAACTCGCGCACCCTGCTCCAACGGGCGCTATTCTCGACCCGTTCGTGCAGGATGCTGTGGCCCGCCGCTTCGAAGCGCAGGCGGCCGTTCGTTCCGATCACGTCCAACTCGAAGATATGGAAGGCCGCCGCCCGGTGGCCGAGCATCGCGGCTTGCAGGCCGTCGCCGTAGCGCAAGGTCACGTCCAGGCTGGGATCCTCGCCGCCTTCGCCCAGCCGATCCTCCGCGAGAACCGTCGCGGGTTCGCCGAACAGCCAGCGTAGCAGGTCGAACATGTGGCTGCCGTTGTGGCGCAGGCCGCCGGAATAGCGGCCGACCACGCTCTGGATCTCGCCCAGCCCGCCGTCATGAACCAGGGCCACGGCCCGCTTGTGGCCATGGTCGAAGCGACGGATGTGATTGACCGAGAGGATGACGCCCCGCAATGCGGCTTGGGCGGCCATGGCCTCGCCATCCGCGACGGTGGTCGCGATGGGCTTTTCGCACAGGATGCCCAGGGTCTTGGGCGCGGCCAGGGCGTCGGCCGTCAGGGCGGCATGCAGCGCGTCGGGCGTGCAGATGCCGACGATCTCGGGCGCGGCGGCGTCGAGCATCGCCTGTGGGTCCGTGTACCAGGCCCCGGCTTGCCAGTGGCGGGCCGCTTCCTGGGCTCGCTCCGCGTCGATATCGCAGACGGCGGCCAGGGCGGTGCGTTCGTGGCGGTGGAAGGCGCCGGCATGGGTATAGGTATCGTCGTCCGGCCCCTGTTCGTCGAACAGGCTCCCGATGCGCCCGCAGCCGATCACCGCCGCCTTGTAGGCCTGTGCCGTCATACCGCCGTCCGCGCCCGATGGGCGTTGATTTCAAGCAGTTCGGGCCGGCGGCGGAACAGGTCGATGATCTCGGCCACGCCGAAATCGCCGTCCCCGCCGGTCCTAACCAGCCCGTTCCAGACCTCGCGCATCAGGTCGAGGTCCTCGCGCCAGTCCAGGGTCAGGTTGATCTTCGGCGCCCGATGCGCCTCCGGCGCCTGCAGGTTCTCGACCTTGTAGATCTGCGGATTGCGATAGATGAACAGGCTGACATGCTCCCGGTCGTCCGGGTCCTGCGTGCGGCGCGCCACGTCCTCGAGGACGGCGGTGCGGTAGATCTGGGCCTGCATCCCCGAAGGGTAGGTCTCTTCCAAAAAGTTGCAGACGTAATCCGCGTCGCTCGCCAGATAGCGCTGGATCACCGCCTCGACCACCGCCGGATCCATGAAGACGCAGTCGCCGGTTAACTCGACGATGGCGTCCACGTCATGCGTCCGCGCAGTGTCGAGAACCCGCTGCAACACGTCCGGTTCGCTGCCCCGGTGCCAGCCGAAGCCGCAGGATTCGGCAAGCTCGACCAGGGGATCGTCGGTCGCGTTGGTGGTCGTGGCCAGGATCACCTTGTCCGCCGAGGGTGTGCGCGCGACCCGCTCCATCATGAGTTGGAGGGCCGGCGTGCCGCCGATCTCCTCAAGCATCTTTCCGGGAAAACGCGACGAGGTCATGCGCGCCTCGACCGTGATGCAGATGTTGCGCAGCCCGCGTCCCGTCATGCCGCGCTCGCCCGCGCCTTGCGCCGCAGTGTGTCTTTAAGGGAATTGAGCATCGTCTCCGGCATGGGCTCGCGATAGATCGCTCGGGCTTCGTCCTGCGCCGTGACGCAGTTGGGGCCATCCGCCTCCAGGCGCTCCAGCGCCTCAATCAGGACCGCGGCGCAATGGCGGTAGAGGCGGGCGCGGATGTCCTCGTAGTCCCAGTCGGGTTC
>JABIRQ010000098.1 GCA_018699755.1 Rhodospirillaceae bacterium
AAATGTGGGAGGAGGAGTTGAACAAGGTTGTGGAATTTCTCGACTTGGAAATCGCCGCGCTCTCTCCGGAAGAGGACTTGTGGGAGAAAACCAAGGAATATCTGGATAAGGTGATCGCTTCCATGGCTACACGATTGCCGAATGATAAGAAGTTGTCGAACGATTTGGAAAGTGTAAGGGAGAAGCTGGAAGCACTGCGCCCGCCCGTCGACGATATCGAGGATTTTTGGACGCCGATGGAGAAGGCGCGGGTATCGGCCATGCTGGCCTGCGGCTTCCATGGCACCGCCGACAGCCTGGCGGACCAGTTGGCGCCGTTTATCAAACAAACCGGCGCGGACGAGCTGATGATCGCCTGCTCCATCTATGATCACCCGGCCCGGGTTCATTCGTATGAAATCCTGGCCGATGTACAGCGTAAATTGGAGGGGGAATAACCATGCTTGACCGGGACCAAGAGGCGTTGCGCCAACAAGCCAGGGAACTGGCGGGGGGGGAGATCGCGGCACGGGCAGCAGGGGTGGACCAATCGGAACAATACCCCTGGGATAACGTGGAAACCCTGAAGGACGCCGGTTTCTTCGGCATGACCATCCCAAAGGAATACGGCGGTAAGGGTCTGGGCTATCTGGATGCCGTCCTGGTGGTAGAGGAAATGGCCAAGGTCTGCGGCGTCTCGGGCCGCATTGCGGTGGAGGCCAACATGGGCGCCATCGGCGCCATCATGACCTATGGCACGGAAGAGCAAAAACGCCTGGCCGCCGATCTGGTCCTCGCGGGCGACAAGCCGGCGATCTGCATCACCGAGCCCGATGCGGGCAGCGCGGCGACCGAGATGACCACGCGGGCGGACAAGCGCGGCAACGGTTATGTCCTGAACGGCAAGAAGCATTGGATCACCGGGGCCGGGGTCTCGCGCCTGCACCTGATCTTCGCCCGGGTCTTCGACGAGGCTGGGGCGGAGGAGGGCATCGGCGCCTTCATCGCCCTGCGCGACGAGACCGAAGGCCTGGTCGTCGGCAAGCGCGAGCCGACCATGGGCCTGCGCGGCATCCCGGAGGCCGAATTGCTGTTCCAGGACATGGTCGTGCCCGCCGGCATGGTGCTGATTCCGCCGCGCGGCCTGCGCAAGGGCTTCGCCGATCTGATGAACGCCTACAATTCCCAGCGGGTGGGTGCGGCGACGGTGGCCTTGGGCCTGGCCCAGGGGGCCTACGACCTGGGCCTCGGCTACGCCAAGGCGCGCGAGCAGTTCGGCCGGCCCATCGCGGAATTCCAGGGCCTGCAATGGATGCTGGCGGATATGAGCATCCAGCTCTCGGCCGCGCGGCTGATGATCCACGCGGCGGCGGCCAGCGCGGGCGCCGAATCGCCCTTTCCCGATGCGCTGATGGCGGCCCAGGCCAAGATCTTCGCGTCGGAAATGGCGATCCGGGTGACCAACGACGCCCTGCAACTGCATGGCGCGCCGGGCTATTCCCGCAACAACCCGCTGGAGCGCATGGCCCGCGACGCGCGCATGTTCACCATCGGCGGCGGGACCGCCCAGATCCTGCGCACCATGGTGGCGGGACGCATCCTCGACATGAAATTGCCCCAGACCCGCGACGGCCATGCCAAGCTGGCGGCCAGGGCGGCGGAGTAGGGCGCGCAACATGCCGTCATGCCCCGGCGAAGTCCGGGGTATCCAGTCGGCGAGGTGTCTGGATTGCCTGGGCTTCGCCGGGCAATGACGAAGTCGGGGCTAAAGCGGCCGGGCTACGTCTCTACCGGTCCATCACGTGGTATTCGCGGTTGGGCATCATGTCTAGGCCGGCGGCCATGCGGTTGGTGTAGTTGAAGAAACTCGCCGTCTCAATCACGTCCCAGACGCCCTGGTCGTCGAGCCCGGCGTCGCGCAGGGCTTGGCGGTCCGTATCGTCGATCTCCAGGGATGCCGTGGTCTGCTTCCAGGCGAAGTCGAGGATGGCGCGCATCCGGGCGTCCAGCGGAGCGATGCGGTAGTTCATCGCCAGCATCTCGCCCAGTTCCGGATCGCCCGAGAGTTCGCGCACGGCTTGGCCATGGGCGACGAGGCAGTAGTAGCAGCGGTTGGCCGATGAGACGACGACCGCGATCATCTCTCGCTCGAGCTTGGAGAGCGCCGTCTCCTCCAGCATCAGCTCGTTATAGGTGGCGATGAAGTTGCGCAGGCGCTGAGGCCGGAAGGCATAGGCGCGGATGACGTTGGGGACGAAGCCCAGCTTCTCCTCGCAGATGCGCATGTATTTCTGCAGATCGGGGTCCAGGTCCTCCGGTTCCGGCACCGGCAGGGCGTGAATATGATCGGGCTGGGGCATGGTCGACACTCCGGTTTCGGTCTCGGCGCTCTTCGAACCTCTCTTGGCGGCTCCTCGCCCTTCGAGACGGCCCTGTCGGGCCTCCTCAGGGTGAGGACCTAGAGCGAGCAACGTTTCCTCATCCTGAGGAGCGCGCTTGGCGCGCGTCTCGAAGGATGAAGTGGCACAGCTTTACAGCCGCGTCTCTACAGCCCGACCTGAGCGCGGTGGCGCAGCAGGTGGTCGGCCAGAACGATGGCCATCATGGCTTCGCCCACGGGCACGGCGCGGATGCCGACGCAGGGGTCGTGGCGGCCGGTGGTGCGGATCTCGACCTCCTCGCCGCCTGCCGTCACGCCGGGGCGGGGGATCGGGATCGAGCTGGTCGGCTTGACCGCGAAGCGCAGCACGATGTCCTGGCCGCTCGAGATGCCGCCCAGGATGCCGCCGGCATGGTTGGTCTCGAAGGCGACCTTGCCGTCCTTCATGCGCATGGCGTCGTGGGCCTCTTCGCCGGGCATGGCGGCGGCCGCGAAGCCGGAGCCGATCTCCACCCCCTTGACCGCATTGATGCTCATCATCGCCGTGGCGAGATCGGCGTCGAGCTTGCCGTAGACCGGTTCGCCCAACCCGGCGGGAACGCCCGAAGCATGGATTTCGATGACCGCTCCGGCGGAGGAGCCGGCCTTGCGCACGCCGTCGAGATAGCCTTCCCAGGCCTTCGCGGCCTCGGCGTCGGGGCACCAGAAGGGGTTGTCCCCGACGATACCCCAGTCCCAGCGGGACCGGTCGATCTCGTGCGGACCGATGCGGACCAGGGCGCCGCGGATCGTCACCGGCGCGCCCAGGACATGGTCGAGGATCTTGCGCGCAACTGCGCCGGCAGCGACCCGCATGGCGGTCTCGCGCGCGCTCGACCGGCCGCCGCCGCGATAGTCGCGGATGCCGTATTTGGCCTGATAGGTGTAATCGGCATGGCCCGGACGGAAGCGGTCGGCGATATCCGAGTAATCCTTCGAGCGCTGGTCCATGTTCTCGACCATGAGGGCGATGGGAGTGCCCGTCGTCATCCCCTCGAAGACTCCCGAGAGGATGCGCACGATATCGGGCTCGCGTCGCTGGGTGGTGAAACGCGACTGGCCCGGCTTGCGCTTGTCCATGAAGCCCTGGATATCCGCCTCTGCGAGAGGCATGCGCGGGGGCACGCCGTCGACCACGCAGCCGATGGCGGGGCCGTGACTCTCGCCCCAGGTCGTGAAGCGGAAGAGCCGGCCGAAGCTGTTGTCCGACATGGCCGGGTCCGGTCTAGGTTTTCCGCGGAAACTCGCCGAGCATTTTGGCCAGCTCGGCCGCCTGATCCACGGCAATCATGCCGACGACGTGATAGCCGCTATCGACATGATGGGTCTCGCCGGTCATGGCACTGCCCAGGTCGCTCAACAGATAGAGGCCGGTCGAGCCGACCTCCTCCGTCGTGACGTTGCGCCGCAAGGGCGAGTTCAACTCGTTCCATTTCAGGATATGGCGGAAATCGCCGATGCCCGAGGCCGCAAGGGTCTTGATCGGGCCGGCCGAGATGGCGTTCACGCGGATGCCCTGGCCGCCCAGATCGACGGCGAGATACCGCACGCTCGCCTCAAGCGCCGCCTTGGCCACACCCATCACGTTGTAATGGGGCATGACCCGCTCGGCACCGTAATAGGTCAGGGTCAGCAGGCTGCCGCCGTTCGTCATGATGGCGGCGGCGCGGCGGCACATCTCGGTGAAGGAGTAGCAGGAGATGTCCATGGTCCGCTGGAAGTTGTCGCGCGTCGTGTCGACATAGCGGCCCTTGAGTTGATCCTTGTCCGAATAGGCGATGGCATGGACGGCGAAATCCAGTCCGCCCCAACGCTCCTCGATCGCATCGAAGGCGGCGGCCATGCTGTCGCCGTCGGTCACGTCGCAGGGCAGGACGAGATCGGAACCGATCGAATCCGCCAGCGGCCGGACGCGCTTCTCCAGCGCCTCGCCCTGATAGGTGAAGGCCAGCTCGGCGCCTTGTTCTGCGACTGCGCGCGCAATGCCCCAGGCGATGGAGCGGTCGTTCGCAACCCCCATCACCAGGCCGCGCTTGCCGGCCATCAATCCATCCGATCCTGCCATCCCTGCTCCTCCATGCGCGCCGGGAGTCCCGGCGACGGCCGCATCCTACACAATCGGTTCTTGGGGCAAAAGGACGCGCCGCAGGCGCAAATCGCCCCAGGCGCGAATCGAAACGGGCGCGAATCGAAACGGGCGCGAATCGAAACGGGCGCGGCCCTTGCGGACCACGCCCGTTCCTCTCTAGGCGTAGAGCGCCGGGGCTACTCGACGATCTTCCAGGTGCCGTCCGGCTGGCGACAGGCCGTGCCGTGGGCTTGCTGGACCTCGCCGCCGATATTCACGGTCTGCGAGAACTCGCGGCAGTAGGTGCCGTCGGAGCGCTGGAAGGTCCGGGTCGGCGTGATGGTGCCGGAATTGCCGGAATCCGGGTTCTGCCAGTTCCCGGACTGCCCGGTCTTGCTGGTTTCCAAGGTGCTTGTCGTGGACTGGTTCATGTATTCGCGGTCGTTCTGGTCCAGGGCATTGCCGGCAAGGCCGCCCAGCAGGCCGCCGAGCAGGACGCCGGCCGCGATACCGGTCGCGCCGCCGCCGAGTTGGGAGGCGAGGAGGCCGCCGCCGGCCGCGCCGAGGGCGCCGCCCAGGACGGTCTTGGTTCCGATCCCGGACTGATCCTGTTGCTGCTGAGTACAAGCGACGAGCGCAAGCCCGAGCAGGGCGATGATGATGGTCTTGAAAGCGGTCATGGTCTTGTCTCTCTCCCGATCGATCCGTGATGGTTTCGTCTTCAACCCTCTCCCACGCATCCTCGTCGCCATAAATTGGGTGCTAGTAATTTGCGATCACCGATCCTAGCGCGAATTATGGCTATCTTCAGGCCAGTATATCGTTATGGATGCGACGAATTGAAGGGGGGCCGCGCATAGGAGGGTCTCGCCGGTTTGAAAATCGCCGGCTCTAGACTATGAATCGCGGCTGTCTCAAGCATTGCGGCGGAGAAAGCCGATGGCCGACAAGGCTCCCCAAGACCCCTTTACGCTGTTCGACACCTGGTTCGCCGAGGCCAAGGCGGCGGAACCCAACGACCCCAACGCCATGGCGGTCGCGACGGCCACGCCGGACGGCCGCCCTTCCGTGCGCATGGTGTTGTTGAAGGCCGTCGACGGCGGCGGATTCGTCTTCTACACGAACTATGAGAGCCGCAAGGGCCGCGAATTGCTGGCCAACCGCCAGGCCGGCCTGCTGTTCCATTGGAAGTCCTTGCGCCGCCAAGTTCGCGCCGTCGGCGATATCGAAACCGTGACCGACGAAGAGGCCGAGGCCTACTTCCGTAGCCGCGCCCGGGGCAGCCAGATCGGCGCATGGGCTTCCAAACAATCCGCGCCGCTGGAAAGCCGCTACGAACTGGAGAAGCGGGTCGCCCAGGTGGCGGCGAAGCATGCCTTGGGCAAGGTCCCGCGCCCGTCCTATTGGTCCGGCTTTCGCTTGATCCCCGACGAGATCGAGTTCTGGAACGACGGGCGGTTCCGCCTTCACGATCGGCTGGTCTATCGGCGCGATGGCGGCACCTGGCGGACCGAGAAGCTCTATCCGTGACCGCGCCGAAGCGACGGGCGACGGTTTCGCCGCACACGCCGCAAGGCCCTGTCGCCCTGAGCGAGCGCGACGCGCGGTTGATGCGCATCGCGACCTATGCGGCCGTCTCGGTCGCCTGCCTTCTCATTGTGGTCAAGATGGGCGCCTGGCTACTGACCGATTCCGTCTCGGTGCTGGCGACCCTGGTCGATTCCCTGCTCGATGCGGCAGCTTCCCTGGTGAATCTCTATGCCGTGCGCCAGGCGCTGCAACCGGCGGACCGGGAGCATCGCTTCGGTCACGGCAAGGCCGAGCCCCTGGCCGGCCTAGGGCAGTCCGCCTTCATTGCCGGATCGGCCGTCTTCCTGCTGATCGAAGCCGGCCATCGGCTGTGGCACCCCCAGGCGGTCGAGCATGGCGCGGTCGGCATCGGGGTGATGGTCTTCTCGATCGCGGTGACCCTCGGCCTGGTCGCTTTTCAGATGCGCGTCGTAAGGCGAACCAAGTCGGTCGCCATCAGCGCCGATTCCCTGCATTACCGGGGCGATCTTCTGGTCAATCTGGGAGTGATCGTGGCCCTGGTGGGTGCGGCCGAGTTCGGTTGGCGTTATGCCGACCCCCTGATCGGCGGCGTGATCGCGGCCTATATCGTGTGGAACGCCTGGTCGATCTTCCATGAATCCCTGAACCATTTGATGGACCGCGAGTTCGACGAAGCCGAGCGCAACCGGATCAAGGAGATTGTGCTGGGCCACCCGGAGGTGCTGGCTCTGCACGATCTGCGGACGCGCACCTCGGGCCGGGATTCCTTCATCCAGCTTCATATGGAGCTGCATGGCTCGATGTCTCTGTTGCGCGCTCATGACGTTTCCGATGAGGTGGAATTGAAAATCCGCCGTGCCTTTCCTGGCGCGGAGGTGATCATTCATCAGGATCCGTTCGGTCTGGAGCAGCCGCCGGGCCGTTCGGTCACCGCCGATGCGTGACGCCCGCTTGATATGCCTCAATGCCTGCCGCCCGGCGTCTGTCGTCTTATCGCGTCGGACGCGACCCCCGATTGAAAGGATTCCCGATGCCGTTGAAGACGATCCGCCTGGAACTGGCGCGCACCAAGGAGTATCCGGAGGGCTCCGCCGCCCATGGCTATGTGTTTACGGCGCCGCTCGACGCCGAAGGGCATCTGAATCTCGACGAGTGGAAGGAAAATCGCCAGCTCTGCATGGTTCACCGGTTCTGGGTCGGTGAGGACGACGAGCATGGCGAACTGCACCGCACGCGCGGCGGGCATTGGGTCTTTTCCTACGAAGTCGGCGAGGACGACGACGAGCCCATCTTCAAGTTCGACAGGCATCTCTTCGCGGAGGGCGAATACGTGTCGATCACGGAGCATGACGGCGTGACCCGCCCGTTCCGCATCGTCGATATCCGCAAGGCCCATGCCCTATCCTGAGATTGGGGCCCTGAGATTGAGGTCCTGAGATTGGGGTCCTGCCGGCCCGGCGCGCGGTGGCGGCGGCCTCGGAATAGGGCTAGGTTCCGGCCATGGCGGACGAGCGCAAGACATTGATCCTGACCGGGGCGAGCCGGGGCATCGGCCACGCGACCGTGACCCGGTTCTCGCGCGAGGGCTGGCGCATCATCACCTGCAGCCGCGACGAGGTGCCGCCGGAGTGCAAGCGCGATCCCAACTGGCACCACCATTTCACCTCGGACCTGACCGATATCGAAAGCATGATGACCTTCATCATGCAAGCCAAGGAGCTGCTCGGCGACAGCCCCCTGAACGCGCTGGTCAACAACGCCGCCGTCTCGCCCAAGACCCCAGAGAACAAGCGCCTCGGTGTGCTCGCGGGCGATATTTCGACTTGGCGTCAGGTCTTCGAGATCAACTTCTTCGCGCCGTTGATCCTGGCGCGCGGCTTCGTCGAGCGGTTGAGCAAGGGCGGCGGGGCCATCGTCAATATCACCTCGATCGCCGGCCACCATGTCCACCCCTTCGCCGGCTCGGCCTATTCGACCTCGAAGGCGGCGCTGTCCGGCCTGACGCGCGAGATGGCGGCGGAGTTCGCGGCCCTTAATGTGCGAGTGAATGCGATTGCCCCAGGCGAGATCGAGACAGCGATGATCGGCCCCGAATACCAGGCGCTGATTCCCCAGATCCCCATGCACAAGATGGGCGAGCCGGCGGATGTCGCCTCGGCGGTCTACTACCTGTGCTCGGATGAATCCAAATACG
>JABIRQ010000097.1 GCA_018699755.1 Rhodospirillaceae bacterium
CCCGCCGAGATAGACCGGGATGTCCAGCCCCGCCTTCGCCATCTCCGCGCGCAGCCGGGTCAGATAGCTGAGCGCGATGCCGTTATAGGTGCTGAGCGCGATGAAATCGGCCCCGCCCGCCAGGGCGGCGGCGACCAGGTCGTCGGGGTCGGCGCTGACCCCGCCATCGACCACCGAAACATCCAACCCGCGCATCACCTGTTCCAGCAGGATCTTGCCGTATTCGTGCACGTCGGTGGTGGCGACGCAGGCGGTATAGCCACGCCCCCGAATCGCCGCGGCCTGGTCTTCGGGCAGACCGGCCAGGACCGCCGCGCCCGCCGCTTCCAATTCGGCGATATTCTCGACCAGCACGAGGGGCCGCCGCCCGCGCGGGCTGGCCGCGTCCTCTTCGCCCGGGCCGAACCAGGCCTCCAGGTTCTTGGCGCCGGCGCGCCGAATGGAAAGCAGCAATTCCAGCGGGTTGTCCGTATCGATGCCCGCTTCGCCGAAGCCCTTGAGCAGATTGTCGCGGAACCGTTCGCCGCCCGCCATTAAATCGTCGGCCACCGCGTCCACCGCCTCGACGTTCAGCATCGGCTCGACGGTGTGCGCGCGTTCGATCAGGCGGTTGGCGAAGACATGGACGTCGATGATCTCGTCGGTGTCGGGGATGCGCTCGTATTCGGTCACCGGGATCGGCGTCACCGCATGGCCCGAGGGCGCCAGGCGCTGGGCCGCGATATCGAAGGTCAGGTAGTTGGCGAGCACGGCCCGATTCGCCGTGTGGTCCCGGTCGTATTTCGTCGTGCTGCCATAGACCATCGGACCGGGATGATTCGCCACGCGGCCGATCGCGCGCTGGAAGGCCATGCGGTTCATCGGGTCCGCGAACATGTTGCCGAAGACCGTGGCGTAACGCGCGCCCATCAGGGTTTCGACGATGCGCTGTTCGACCAGAACCAGGCCGAAATTGCAGGACAGATCGGTGAAGAGCGGGCCGAAGCCGTCATCCGTGTTCGCGGTGACGACGATTTCCGCGGGTTGGGCGGCGACCAGGGCCAGCGCCTTGACGATGGCCGCCGTCATCGCGACGTCGTCGTCCATGTAGAGCATGCGATAGGCGTAGTAGCTGCCGAGATTGCCCATGGTCGTGGCGCCGGCCCGAATCGCCATGGAGGCGTTCTCGACGGCGGCCGGCTGGCCGATCATGTAGTCGCCGAAATGGGGGGCGACCGGCGCGGCGCGGGTCAGGCGTAACCAAGCCTCCTCGTCATCGAGGATCAGGCTCGCCCCTTTCCCCATCTCCGCCCGCATATGCGGCGGATAGCCCATGTTCTCGTCGAAGCAGTAGCCGAAGCGGTCGATGCGGTAGCCCTTCTTGTCCAGGGCCTCCCAGATCTCGGCGCAGGATCGGGCCGTCTTCGCCGCGTCGTTGAAGCCGATATGGGCGTGCAGCATGACCCGCCCCTCGGCCACGCAGCGCCGCTTGTATTCGGCCTCCGAATCGACGCCGTAATGGTCGAGAAAGGCATTACGCCCCGGCGTCACGCTCTCGGCCAGCTTGCGCCCTTCGGCGATCAGCGCGGCGATATCCGGCAATTCGGGCTCGGGCAGAAGCTGGGCGCGTTCGCGAAGCTCGATCATTCGTCCCTCCCCCTCAGGCCGCTCTATCGGCCGGTGCGGCATCACCGGCCAGGCGGTTGAGCATGGCATCGACATCGCCGCAGACGACGGCGCCGGCCTCGGCCAGGCGGCCGCTGACATCCACCGGCAGGTTGGTGTTCGAGCCGTCGGGCACCTGGTTGAGGCGGCCGCCGATATAGACCGGGATATCGAGACCCGCCGCCACCATCGCTTCGCGCAGTCTGGTCAGATAGCTCAAGGCCATGCCGTTATAGGTGCTGAGGGCAATGAAATCGGCCCCGCTCTCCCCTGCCCTGGCGACCAGTCGCGCAGGATCGGCGCTGACCCCGCCATCGATGGTCTCGACGTCCAAGCCGCGCATGACGTGTTCGAGCAGCAGCTTGCCGTATTCGTGGACATCGGTCGTGGCAACGCAGGCGGCGTAGCCCCGCCCGGCAATCTTCTCGGCCTGGTCCGTGGGAACGGCGGCCAGGATCGCGTCGCCCTTGGCCTCAAGCTCCGCGATGTTCTCGACGAGCACGATGGGTCGGCGGCCGCGCGCCGTCGCCTCATCCTCCTCGCCCGGGCCGTACCAGCGTTCGAGGTTGCGCGCGCCCGCGCGCTTGACGGCGAGCAGCAGCTCGACCGGGTCCTCCGTGTCGATACCCGCCTCGGCAAAGCCTTTCAGCAGGGCGTCGCGGAAGCGCTCGCCGCCCGCGACCAGGTCCTCCGCGATCTGGTCCACAACCGCGAAATCGATCAACGGCTCGACCGTCGCCGCCCGTTCGATCAGCCGGTTGGCGACGACATGGGCCTCGACGATCTCCCCCGGCTCCGGGATGCGGGTGTATTCCGTGACCGGAATCGGGGTTAGGGCATGGCCGGTCGGGCGGTCGCGCAGGGTGGCGATGTCGAAGGTGAGGTAATGGGACAGGGAGGCGTAATTGGCGTCCAAGTCCGGGCCGTAGAGGGTGGTGGCGCCATAGACCATCGGCCCCGTCTCTTCCCCCACCATCGCCAAGGCGCGCTGGAAGGCCATGCGGGTCCGGGGGTCGGCGAACATATTGCCGTAGACCGTGGCGTGGCGCGCGCCGATCAGAGTCTCGACCAGGTATTTCTCGACGAGCACCAGACCGAAGGTGCAGGCCAGGTCCGTGAACAGGGGGCCGAAGCCGTCATCGGCGTTGGAGCCGACATACATCTCCTTGGGCTGCGCGCCCAGCAGGGCGATAGCCTTGACCGTCGATTCGGCGCGGCCGACCTCGTCCTCAATGTAGAGCAGGCGGTAGTTATAGAAATGCGACAGGTTGCCCATCATCGTGGCGCCCGTCTCGATCGCCATGGCCGCGTTCTCGAAGGAGGCGGGCTGGCCGATCATGAAGTCGCCGTAATAGGGCGCGGCCGGCGCGGCGGCGGCGATGGCGTGCCAGGCCTCCTCCGTGTCGTTGATCAGCCCCGTATCCTTGGGCATCTCGGCGCGCATTTCAGGCGGGTAACCCATGTTGCGATCGAAGACGAGGCCGAAACGGTCGAGGCGATAGCCCTTCTTGTCCAGCGCCTCCCAGACCTCGGTGCAGGCGCGCGCGGTGCGGAACGGATCGCGGTAGCCGATGGCGGCATGGAGCATGACCCGGCCCTCGGCCACGCAGCGGCGTTTGTATTCAGCCTCGGTCTCGACCCCGTAATGGTCGAGAAAGGCGCAGCGTCCCGGCACGATCCTGCGCGCCATGGCCCGACCCTCGGCCACGACTTCAGCCCCCCGCCGCAATTCCGGCTCGGGGATCAGTTGCGCACGCTCGCGCAACGCACTCATGACGGCCGCGCCTCTCCGGACTTCGTCGCGGCGATATCGCCCAAGCCCCCGAAGATATCGTCGATGTTGCGGCAGACGACGGCCCCGGCCTCGGCCAGTTCCCCGCCGATATCGACCGGCAGACTGGTGTTGGAGCCGTCGGGAATGCGGTTGAGTTTGCCGCCGATGAAGACGGGCAGGTCGATTCCGCGCGCGCGCATCTGGTCTTCCAGATCGCGCAGGAAATCGAGGGCGACCCCGTTATAGGAGCTGAGGGCGATGAAATCGGCGCCCTCGCGCGCCACGGTCTCGGCCAGGTCGTTGGGATCGATGCTGACCCCGCCATCGACGATCTCCACACCGAGCCGGCCCAACACGGTCTCAACCAGGATCTTGCCGTATTCGTGGACGTCGGTGGTGGCGACGCAGCCGCGCAGGCCGGCCACCCGAATCGTCTCGCGCAGGACCGGGTCGAGATTGGCGACACGGCCTTCGCCGGTCTCCTCCATCTCTTCGATCGAAGTCGAAGTTTCGACCGGCTTGCGGCCCCGCAGGCGGCCCGGCATTTCCTCGCCGGGGCCAAACAGTTCCTCCAGGCGTTTGGAGCCGGTTCGGCGAATGGCGAGCATCAGTTCCATGGGATCGTTCGTATCGATGCCGCCTTCGGCCAGGCCGTCGAGCACGGCGCGGGCGAAGCGCCGCCCGCCCTCGACGATGCGGGTGGCCATCGCGTCGGCCTCGGTCGTGTTGTGCATCGCCTCGAACGGGGCTTCCAGTTCGATGGTCCGGTTGGCGATCAGATGGACCTCGACGATCTCGTCGATATCGGGGATGCGCTCGGCCTCGGTCAGGGGAATCGGCTGGATCGCCTGGCCCGTCGGGCGCAGGCGCTGGGCCAGGGCGTCGAGCCGCACGTAGTTGGAGAGGGCTGCCGCGTTCAACGCGTGGTCGGATCCATACATGGTGGTTGCGCCGGCGATCAGGGTGCCGGGCGTGTCGGTCACCAAAGACAGGGCGCGCTGGAAGGCGAATCGCTTGAGCGGTTTGGAGAAGGTGTTGCCGAAGCAATGGCCGACACGGCCGCCCACCAGGGTCTCGACGATATGCTTCTCGATCAGCACGGCGCCAAGCGAGCAGGCCAGGTCCGAGAACATGGACGCGAAACCGTCGTCGATATTGGAATGGATCAAAACCTCGACCGGCTGGGAAGCGGCCAGGGCCATGGCCTTGAGCGATTCGGCCGTGACCGCCACGTCATCGTCCCAATGGGGCTGGCGGAAGGTGAAATACTGGCCGAGATTGCCGATCGAGGTCGAACCGGCGGCCAAGGTCGCGACCGTATTCTCGAAGGCGGCTGGGGTGCCGATCACGAAATCGCCGAAATGGGGCGCGGCGGGCGCGGCCGCCGTCATTGCCGCCAGGTCCTCGGGGCCCTCGAAGATCAGGCCCGTGCCGCGCGGCATCTCGGCGCGCATGGCGGCCGGATAGCCCATGCTCCAGTCCAGGCAGATGCCGTAGCGGTCGACCCGGTAGCCCGCCTTGTCCAGCCGCTCCCAGATCTCGCCATAGGCGCGGCGGCTCTTGGCCGGATCGCGGAAGCCGATCTGGGCATGCATCATCACCCGCCCCTCGGCCCCGCAGCGCCGCTTGTAATCAGCCTCCGATTCCACGCCGTAGTGATCGTGAAAGGCGGAAGGCCCGAGGCCGTGGGTCTTCGCCGCCTTGCGACCCTCGTCGAGCAACGCGGCGGAATCCGGAAGCTCGCCCTCCGGCAACACGCGCGCGCGATCGATGGTCTTGTCCATGGCGGCGGGGCCGGCGGCGCTCAGGCCGCGTCTTCCGCGCTGGTCACGGGCGCCACGCGTTCGCGGGCCATAGTTTCGAGCCGAACCAGCATGTCGTCGAGATTGGCGCAGACGATGGCGCCCGCCTCCGCGATCTCAGCCGTCACGTCGATCGGCAGGCTGGTGTTGCTGGCGTCCGGAATGCGGTTCAAGCGGCCGCCGATGAAGACCGGCACGTCGAGGCCGAGCTTCGCCATCTCGCTTTTCAGGTCCTGCACGAAGCTCAACGCGATGCCGTTATAAGAGCTGAGGGCGATGAAATCCGCGCCGGTCTTCTTGGCCTGCTCGGCCAAGTCGTTGGGATCGGTCGAGACCCCGCCATCGGCGATGGGCAGTTCCAGGTTTCGGAACACCGTCTCGACCAGCACCTTGGCGTATTCGTGGACATCCGTGGTCGCCAGGCAGGGCTTGAGACCCGAAGCCGCGATCACCGCGCGCACCTCGGGGTCGAGCGCGCCGACATAGCCCTCGCCGGTGTCCTCCATCTCCTCGATCGAGGTCGAACGCTCCACCGCGCGCCGGCCGCGCAGGCGGTTCGGATCGGGCTGGCCGGGGCCGAACATCTCCTCCAGGCGCTTGGAGCCGATGCGCCGGATCGCCAGAAACATCTCGAACGGGTCGGCCGTGTCGATGCCGGCCTCCTCGAAGCCGTCCAGCACATTCGCCTTGAACCTGTGCCCGCCCTCGACGATGCGCGCCGCGACCTCGTCCATCTCGGTGAAATCGAACATCGAATCGAACGGGATTTCGAGCTCGATCATCCGGTTCGCCATCAGATGGACGTCGATCACCTCCTCGATATCAGGGATGCGTTCGGCCTCTGTCACCGGCACCGGGTTTACGGCATGACCGGTGGGTCGCGTCTTCTGGGCCAGGGCGTCGATGCGGATGTAGTTCGCCAGGGCGGCGTAGTTTTCGGCGTGGTTCGGGCCGTACATGGTGGTCGCGCCGTAGACCATCGTGCCCGGCGTGTCGGTCACCTGGGCGATGGCGCGCTGGAAGGCCAGGCGCTTATACGGCTTGGAGAAGGTGTTGCCGAAACAATGGCCGACCAAGCCGCCGAGCAGATCCTCGACGATGTATTTCTCGATCAACACCGCGCCGCAGGAACAGGCGAGGTCCGAGAACAAGGCGGCGAAACCGTCATCCATGTTCGAATGGACCAGGATTTCGACCGGCTGGGCGGCGGTCAGCGCGATGGCCTTCACCGTCTCGGCCGTCACCTGGGCGTCGTCGTCCCAATGGGGCTGGCGGAAGGTGAAGAACTGTCCCAGGTTGCCGATCGCGGTCGAACCCGAAGCCAGAGCCAGGCAGGTGTTCTCGAAGCCGGCCGGGGTGCCGATCACGAAGTCGCCGTAATGGGGCGAGGCGGGCGCGGCGCTGGTCAGGCGCAGCAAATCGTCCTCGTCCTCCAGGATCAGGCCCGTGCCGCGCGGCATATCGGCCCGCATGGCGGCGGGGTAGCCCATGCTCCAATCCAGGCAGATGCCGTAGCGGTCGACCCGGAAGCCCGCCTTGTCGACCTTGTCCCAGATCTCGGCATAGGCCCGCTGGCTCTTGCCCGGATCGCGGAAGCCGATCTGGGCATGCATCATCACCCGTCCCTCGGCCCCGCAGCGCCGCTTGTATTCGGCCTCGGATTCGACGCCGTAATGCTTCAGGAAGGTCGATTCGCCGAGCCGATGCGTCGTCGCCGCCTTGCGGCCTTCCGAAATCAGTTCGCCCGCATCGGGCAGTTCCGCCTCCGGAAACACCGCCGCACGAGTCAAACGCTCCGCCATATCGGGTCTTTCCTTCGCTTTCGGCCGCTCTTCAGGCCGCCAACGCTGCGCCGGAGCCGGCGCGCATGTAATCGTCCAGGCCGGGCGTGCGATAGCCGTCGCTGCGCCACAGGATCGGGAAATGCGCTTCGTCCATTTCCGTTGTGCCGAAGCGCCGGTAGCGGCCCCAGGCATTGGCCGGCTCGGTCGGATGGAACTGGGTCTCAGGCCGGATACAGTGATTGCTGATCGACTGGCGATGGCGGCCCGAGCGGTTCTTGTCCGAACCGTGCCACACCCAGCCGTGATGGAAGGAGCCGCCGCCCTTGGGCACCTCGACCTCGACGATCTCGGGCTTCTCCCCGGCAAACTCGGCCGAAACCGTAACGAAGGTATCGAAATCGTCGGGATCGAGGAAACGCTTGAAATCCTGTTGCAGCGCGTCGATCCGCTCCCTGTATTCCGCCATGTCGAGGCGCGGCCATTTGTGCGAGCCGCGCACGAACCGCAAGGTCCCGCCATCCGCCGTGGTGTCGGTCAGCGCCACCCAGCAAGTGCAGAGGTCCGAGGGGACGCACCATTGGTGGTAGCTCGAATCCTGATGCATCGACAGTTCGGGGGCGCCCGGCGGTTTCCAGTGGATGTTGTTCTGCAACAGCCGCGCGCCGCTCCAGCCAGACAAGGTCGCGACCTGTTTGCCAATCCCGGCATGGAGCGCGAAGTTGGCCAGGGTGTGGTCCGCCCGCCAGGGGTTGGCCATCCAGCGGGTGGCCGGCGTGTCGTCGCCCTCGGCGAATTTGGTCGGGAAGTGATCGGGCGTCGTGCCGGTCTCGAACTTGCCGGCGAATATGGGCGCGTAGCGTTCGCGCAGGGTATCCGCGAAGTCCGGCTCGATCAGCTTGTTGACGATCAGAATGCCGTCTTCCTCGTAGGCCCGAATCTGTTCGTCGGTCCATTCGATGTCGAGCACGCCGTTGAATGTCATGCCATCCTCCCTTTTTCGCGGCCTGGCCGAAGCTGGACGCTCGTCGAATAGACTACATCCTTCGCGGTCTCCGCCAAAGCGGCAGAGTGGAGACGCGCCGCTTTCCCTGGATGAATCCGAGTACGTCTATAGCCTGCCCGGTAGGGCGATCCCGTTCGGGTCCACGACCTTGAAGCGCGTGTCCATGGCTTCGAGGTAGTTGGCGACCTGGGTGCGCTCGCGGCTCACCGCTTCCGTAGACAGTTCGATCTCGTCCTCGGTCTCGACCTCGCTGATGAAGGCGAAGTCGCTGAAGTCGCGGTCGAGAGTGAAGCAGTCGAGGGCGTGCCATGCGCCCCGCCACAGCATCAGGCCCTGGCTGCCGTCGAGCAGGAAGGCACGCGCGGTGTCCGGCGCCGGATAGGAGCCCGGGTC
>JABIRQ010000095.1 GCA_018699755.1 Rhodospirillaceae bacterium
CGGCGCGACCCTTATCGTGATGGACCCGCGCGGCCAGGCCCTGAAGCGCCACGCGACCCATATGCTCCAGTTCAAGCCCAGCAGCGACGTCGCGATGCTGAACGCGATCATGCATGTGATCGTCGAGGAAGGGCTCTACGACCGGCAGTATGTCGAAGCCCATACCGAAGGTTTCGAACAGCTCAAGACCCATCTCACCGCCTACGCGCCCGAGAAGATGTCCGAGATCTGCGGCATCGAGGCTGAGACCCTGCGCACCGTTGCCCGCACCTATGCCGGCGCGCGCACGGCGATCATCTTTTGGGGCATGGGCATCTCGCAGCATACCCATGGCACGGACAATGCGCGCTGCCTGATCTCCCTCGCCCTGATGTGCGGCCAGGTCGGGCGCGACGGCACGGGCCTGCATCCCCTGCGCGGTCAGAACAATGTGCAGGGCGCGTCCGATGCCGGTCTGATTCCCCTGGTCTTCCCCGACTATGTCAGCACGCGCAACGACGAAAAACGCCGCATGTTCGAGGACTTGTGGAACACGCCCCTGTCGCCCGAGCCGGGCCTGACCGTGGTCGAGATCATGGACGCGGCCCATCGGCGGGACATCCGCAGCATGTACATCATGGGCGAGAATCCGGCGATGTCGGACCCCAATGTCGGACATGCGCGAGAAGCTCTGGCCGGGCTCGATCATCTCGTCGTCCAGGACATCTTCCTGACCGAGACCGCAAACTACGCCGATGTCGTCTTTCCCGCTTCGGCCTGGCCCGAGAAGGACGGCACCGTCACCAATTCCAACCGCCAGATCCAGATCGGCCGCGCCGCCCTTCCCTTGCCCGGCGAAGCCCGGCCCGACTGGTGGATCACGGTCCAACTCGCCCGCCGCCTGGGCCTCGACTGGACCTATGGCCACCCGCGCGAGGTCTATGCCGAGATGGAGCGCTGCATGCCCTCCCTCGCCAACATCTCCTGGGACCGGCTGGAGCGCGACGGCGCCGCCATCTATCCCTGCGATGCGCCGGACGAACCGGGCCACGAGGTCGTCTTCGGCGACCGTTTCCCGACGCCGACGGGGCGCGGCAAGATGGTCGCCGCTGATGTCCTCCCGCCGGACGAACTGCCGGACGCGGACTTCCCTTGGATTCTGACTACGGGCCGCCAGTTAGAGCACTGGCACACCGGTGCCATCACCCGCCGGGCCAGTGTGCTCGACAGCCTGGAACCCGAGGCGGTGGCCAGCTTGGCGCCGGATGAATTGCGCCGCCTGGGCGTGGCGCCGGGCGAGCGCATCCGTGTCGCCACCCGGCGCGGCGCGATCGAACTCAAGGCAAGGGCCGATGGCGCCGTGCCGAAAGGTGCTATCTTCATCCCCTTCGCCTATGCCGAAGCGGCGGTCAATCTGCTGACCAACCAGGCATTGGACCCGTTCGGCAAGATACCGGAGTTCAAATTCTGCGCCGCCCGAATCGAGAAAGCCCAAGCGCCCGCCGAAGCCGCCGAATAGGCGGTGGCGCGAACCGGCCGCGTGCGGGATTTCTGGCCTGCGCGCTGGTCGCCCTCGCCTTGCTTATGCCGGCGGCCGCGCCCGCTCAGGACGCCGACGCCCTGTTCCTCCAGGGCTTCGAGGCCTGGCGCGCCGGCGATCTGCTGACTGCGCGGGACAGGTTCTCGGCCGGTCTGACACTGCGCGAGGATCCGACCGCACGCGAGTATCTCAACCGGATCGACGCGGAACTTGGCGTCGCCCCCGCGCCCCAGCCGGCGCCGGTATCGCCTGCTCCGGCCCCCTCGCCCCCTCCGTCACCGCCGACCGTCGCGGCTCCCGCGCCCGTTCCGACGCCCGACGCCGTCGCGAGCCCCGCCGCCGCGACCATGCCCTTGCCCGAATTGCGAGGCCGCTGGCGCAGCGAAGCCAACGGCGATTGCGAGGCGCGCTACAGCGAATTCGATCTGGATGGAACCGAACTGGTCGTCACCCTGTTCGAAGGCGGCGAGATCACCCGTTGGGTCAGCTACACGGTCCTGCAGTCGGACGGCGCCGACATGACCCTGCGCTTCGACCGCATCGAACCGCCCATGCCCGTCTTCGAGGCGGCCTACGGCATGACCCTCGAAGCGACGGCCGAGCCCGACCGCTTCACTTGGCGCCGCGCCGATGGCGACGAGAGCCACCTGCGCTGCCCGTAACGCGGCGACACCCTCAAATGGGCGAAACAAGCGGTCGACCATCGACCGGCTCTCGACCGAGGGCCGAAGGCCCGAATGGGCCGCCCATGCGGACACCGGCGAAGCGTCCCGGCGGGCGGAGCGACCGCCATGCCGGGCACCGGACCGGTCGTGCGGGCTAGCGGCGCAGCGAAAGCCATATTGCCTGGGCCACGAGAAACAGCCAGAGAGGGATTTGAAGGGCTCCCGCACTAGACAGTGTGCAAACCCACCATTCCATCTTCCCCCCGAACTCGGTCGTTTCCCAGAAAAGGCAATTGGCCAGGCTCAGAACGACCGCGACCGTCACGTATATCAGGGCCCAACGCGGCATGAACCGGGACGTACCGCCGCCGGTCCATCGCCGGATGGCGCCGATCAGAACGTACAGCCAGACCGTCCCTTGCAAGGGTACGGCGACAAGCGCAACGTTCATCCAACGGGGAGCGGCTGGAGCCTCCCAGGACATATAGCAAATCGCGGCGAGCATGCCGGTCCCCAACAGATAGAACGCGACCCGGCGCGGCATGATGGGGGACCGGCAACCGTCCCGTTTCGTCATCTATCCTTCTCCCAAGGGCGTTCCCTGTATGCGCGGGCGACACGCGCGCCATAGCCGGAAACCCGCTCGCGGCCCGTGCTGTTGTAGATCGTGGCGATTTTCTCCACGGTCCGATCCTTCTTATCGAGCCTCGCTTCAATCCGTTTGAGAATCTCCGCGCCGACTTTGATATTCTCCTCGGGATCATCGAACCGGCTGGCTGGAACTCCGGCCATCCCGTCCCAGACCTCGCGATGGACGTTCATGGGTTCGATCGTATCCGACCATTCGAGCTTGTCTGCAAGCCAGCCCCCCTTCAGATAATGCCCGTCGGCGGCTTCGACATACATGATGGCCCGGACAAGATCGGGGTCGACGCCGGCATCCTCCGAAACCCGCGCGATGATCGGATCGTGTTCGCGAACCGCGAACCGACCGAAGAAGCCTATTCTCCAGGGCCTCGGGGAATCGTCGGCGTCCGGATTGTCCTCGATGGTGAAGCGAGCTTCATCCCCATCCTTGATAACCCGAACCCGATTCTCCGCCATGTCGAATGTCGGCGGGGCGACGGGCGGCATGGATGCAGCGCGCTCCAATTCCGCACGGATGTTTTCCGCACGTTCTTTCTTCTTCTCACCACGTTCTTTTTTCTTTTTGTCGGCGGACTCGATAATACGGAGCAGGGGTTCGGCCATCGGATCGTCTGGAACCGGCGCACCCGCCAACGGCGGCGGCGGTGCGGATCGCGGCGTCATCGGACCTCCATCGGGCCAGAGGACGCGGCGCAGCAGGGGGGCGGTCTCGCCGCCCGGCGCGACCGCGCCATCCATCTGTGCCCCGGCCTCGGCCTGGAACCCCTCGATGGCCGATTTGAGGGCCTCGGAATAGACTCCCGCCCGCTCCCCGCCGGCAATGTCGAAGACATAGCGCCCGACGGCCGAGAGCGCCTTCTGCAGCCCCAGCACATCGCCGGGCCGGTTCGCGCCCTCGGGGCCGACCAGCCGCGCGGGCGTCGAATCCTCCGGCCGGGCCTGGGGGCGATAGGGCTCGATCTCCGTCCGGATCGGATCGGCCGGCAGAGGCTTGCCCGTGGCGTCC
>JABIRQ010000094.1 GCA_018699755.1 Rhodospirillaceae bacterium
CAGACGACCGGAAAGGCGCCATGAAGACCATCGGCGGCTCGCAGTCCGACCGCTGGAACAACACGCTCGCCAACCAAGCGGCGCAGGCGCTGTGGATGAAGAACTCGGACGCGGCGGAACGGGACCGCCAATTGGGCGCTACCGTCGCTGCGCTGATCGGCATCGCACCGAAGGACGAACTGGAAGGCATGATGGCCGCGCAGTTGACTTTGCCTTCTCTGGGCTTATCACCTGTGCGAAATGTGGCTGCTCGGTCGTCGGTGAAATCAAGAAGCAGAAGTACATCTATTATCATTGCACCGGCTATGCGGATAAGTGCCGTGGCGAGCCGACTTCCTGCCGTCGCAAGTATGTTCGCGAGGAGGTGCTGGAAAAGCAGTTCACTGCGATGCTCGGTCAGTTGCACTTCGACGACGAGGTGCTGGAATGGGTGCGTGAGGCCCTGCACGCCAGCCATGCCGATGAGCGGCGTGAGCACGAGGATGCGGTCAAACGGCTCCGCACTGAATACGACCGGCTGCAGGCCCGCATTGACGCGATGTACATCGACAAACTCGACGGAAAGATCGGTGGCGACTTCTTCGACAAGATGGCCGGACAATGGCGTGAGGACCAGTCGCGTTGCCTGCGCGATATCGAGCGGCACCAGGACGCCGATGAATCCTACATGAGCGAAGGCGTCCAAATTCTCGAACTTGCCAGCAACGCGCAATCCCTGTTCGAACGTCAGCCAGCAAGAGAGAAACGCCGCCTGCTCAATTTCCTGCTTTCGAACTGCTCCTGGGAAGATGGAGAGGTCATTGCCACCTTCCGTCAACCTTTTGATTTACTTGCGAAAACGGTCGCTGATGCGGCCCGCGTTAATGCTGAAGACAACGCAGATTTGACAGAAAATGAGATTTGGCTGGGGGACCTGGATTCGAACCAGGACTACACGGGTCAGAGCCGAGTGTTCTACCGTTAAACTATCCCCCAAGCGGGATAGCGCGGGCGCCCGGCGGGGGCGGTGCGCGCGGCATTCTCTATCACAGCGTTTTGGCTTTTTGAACCCCGGCGCGCGGCGCGGTCTCCAGGCGTTTCGGGCAGGCGGCTGGCCCGGCGCTGCGGCTTCGCGCTATAAGGAGTCACAATTTGGAAACCGAGCGCTCCGCGCCGCCCGGATCGAGGCGGCCGCTCGAGAGCGGGAGATTTGGTTTGTTGGACGGCGAACCGGAACGCCGCCGCCGCGGCGGGCGCCGCAGGCATGGGCGCCCGGACGTCTATGCCGCGCTGGACTTAGGCACGAACAACTGTCGCCTGCTCGTGGCGCGCCCGGCGCGCGAGGGGTTTCGCGTGGTCGATGCCTTTTCGCGCATCGTGCGCCTGGGCGAGGGGGTGCGCGCCAACGGCCTGCTGTCGGAAGCGGCGATTCTGCGCACCATCGAGGCCCTGAAGGTCTGTGCCGGAAAAATGGAGCGGCGCGGCGTGCGCCGAGCCCGTCATGTCGCGACCGAAGCCTGCCGCCAAGCCGGCAATTGCGACGAGTTTCTGGCCCGAGTCGAGGCGGAGACGGGCATCGCCCTGGAGATCATCGATTCGGAAGAGGAGGCGCGCCTGGCCTTCACAGGCTGCGCGCCGCTCCTTGACCTGAGCCGGCCTCACGGCGTGATGTTCGATATCGGCGGCGGCAGCACCGAGGTGATCTGGGTCGCTTGCGACGGAGACGGCGCCGCGCGCATCGTCGAGTCCGAATCCCTGCCCTGCGGCGTGACCGACCTGTCGGAGCGCTACGGCGGCCGGGACATCGCGCGCGAGACCTACGAGACCATGGTCGCCGAGGTCATGGATCGCCTGGGCGCCATCGACCGGCGCCATGCCATCGCGGCACGGGCCGCCGAGGGCGCGGTCCAGATGGTCGGCACGTCCGGCACGGTGACCACCCTGGCCGGTATCCACATGGACCTGCCGCGCTACAATCGGGCCCTGATCGACGGTTGCCGCCTGACCTTCGACGAGGCGGTCGGCGCGGCCGAACGACTGCTCGCCATGTCTTACGAAACGCGCTGCAACCATCCCTGCATCGGCCCCGACCGGGCGGACATGGTGATCGCCGGCACGGCGATCTTCGACGCGATCCGCCGGCTTTGGCCGGTCGGCGACCTGCGCGTCGCCGACCGCGGGCTGCGCGAAGGCATCCTGTTGGGCCTGATGGCGGGCCGCGGGGCATGAGCGGCAAGCCCGGAAACAGATCGGGGAGTAAGTCGGGCGGCGGTTCCGACAGCGCGCGGGTGCGCTCGCGCGGCGGCCGGGGCGCGGCCGTCCGGGTCAAGCGCGGCAAGGGCCGCAGCATTTCGTCGCGCCGCTGGCTCGAGCGTCAGCTGAACGACCCTTATGTCGTCGAGGCCCGGCGCCAAGGCCTGCGCAGCCGGGCGGCCTTCAAACTGCGCGAGCTCGACGAGCGATTCGGTCTGTTGCGATCCGGTCAGAGGGTCCTCGACCTGGGGGCCGCTCCGGGCGGCTGGACCCAGGTGGCGGTGGCGGCGGTGCAGCCGGCGCGCGGCGGCGGCCGGGTCGTTGCGGCGGACATCAACGAAATGGAAGGCATGGAGGAGGCGGTCGTGCTGTGCCTCGATGTCTTCGACGAGGCCGCGCCGCGCAGTTTGGCCGAGGCGCTCGGCGGGCCGGCCGACCTCGTGCTGAGCGATATGGCGCCCGCCGCCACAGGCCATGCGGCGACCGATCATCTGCGCATCGTCGGCCTGGCCGAAGCGGCGCTGGACCTCGCCCTGACCATGCTGGCGCCGGGCGGGACATTCATCGCCAAGGTCTGGCAGGGGGGCACCGAGGGCGAGCTGCTCGCTCGGCTCAAACGACGGTTCGCCAAGGTGCGCCATTTCAAGCCGCCCTCCAGCCGCGCCGAATCGGCCGAAACCTATGTCGTGGCGACCGGCTTCAGGCCCGATACGGTCGAAGACGAGGGCTAGACCGGCGCGACCTCTGCGATGCGCGGCTCCAGTTCGTGCAGGGGAAGATGGGTGAGGTCCTTGCCCAGTTCGGCGACGATCTTGGCCTGGGCGTTGCCGCCCAGGGCGCCGCGAAGGTCGCCCAGGGCCTGGGGCGGGGCGACGAGGACGAGGCGGTCGAACTCGCCCGCGATCGCGGCCTTCTCCACCGCCTTCGCGACCTCCTTGGCGAATTGGGTCTTCTCGAACCGGTGCCAGTCGACCTTGGGCTCCATCCCGCTGGGATGGCCGGTGCCCGAGGAGAAGGTCCGGCCCGGCCGGTCGCTGCCGATCTCGTGGCTCGGCCGGTTGTCGGCGATCATGGCCTGGTCGAGAGCCTGGGTCAGGCCGTGGCCCCAACCCTCGGACCGCAGGAAACGCGCTCTTGCCCCATCCGCCACGACAATCCACGTGATTTTCTTCCGCATGGCTGCATCTCCTCGAAAATGAAAGGCCTGTCCTTAAAGATCGGTGGTTTTCGGCCAGTTTCCAAGCGTCATTCCGAAATTTTCGACGAAATCGACCAAAACGCGCTCTTTCGTTTCGCCCTGGCGATGCGCTTGTGTATGATGCCGCGTCATTCGGCCAGAGAGGCAGCATGACATTCCCCGAAGCACTTACCTTCGACGACGTTCTGCTGAAACCCGCGCGTTCGTCCGTCCTTCCCGGCGAAACCGTGACCAAGACCCGCCTGACCCGTGAGATCGAGCTGCGCATTCCGCTCGTCTCCGCCGCCATGGATACGGTGACCGGCAGCCGGCTCGCCATCGCGATGGCCCAGAATGGCGGGATCGGCGTCATCCACAAGAACATGGATATCGACGAGCAGGCGAACGCCGTCCGCAAGGTCAAGAAATACGAGGCCGGCATCGTCGTCGATCCGGTGACGATACATCCCGACCGGCCGCTGTCGGATGCCCTGGCGCTGATGGTGGAGCATTCGATCTCCGGCATCCCCGTCGTGCGCCGCACGGGCCGGCTGGTCGGCATCCTGACCAACCGCGACGTGCGTTTTGCCGACGATCCGGCCCAGCCCGTGCGAGAACTGATGACCAAGCGCCTGGTGACGGCCAAGGAGGGCGTGACCATGGAGGAGGCCAAGCGCCTCCTGCACAGCCACCGGATCGAGAAGCTGCTGGTGGTCGACGACAACCGCCAGTGCATCGGCCTGATCACGGTCAAGGATATCGAGAAGGCCCAGACCCATCCCGACGCCTGCAAGGACGCCGCCGGACGGCTGCGCGTCGCCGCCGCGACCGGCGTGGGCACGGCCGGGATCGAACGGGCCGAGGCCCTGTTTGCGGCCGGGGTGGATGTCGTGTTCGTCGACACGGCCCATGGCCATTCCGAGGGGGTGCTGGGCGCGGTCGCCGAGATCAAGCGCCTGTCCAACTACAGCCAGGTGATCGCCGGCAATGTCGCGACGGGCGACGGCGCTCGCGCCCTGATCGAGGCGGGCGCCGACGCGGTCAAGGTCGGCATCGGCCCGGGTTCGATCTGTACGACCCGGATCGTCGCGGGGGTCGGCGTGCCCCAGCTTTCCGCGGTGATGGAAGTGTACGCGGCTTGTCGCGAAAGCGGCGCGTCGGTCATCGCTGACGGCGGCATCAAATACTCCGGCGATCTGGTCAAGGCGATCGCGGCGGGCGCGGACTGCGCCATGATCGGCTCGCTCTTCGCCGGGACCGAGGAAGCGCCGGGCGAGGTCTTTCTCTACCAGGGGCGATCCTATAAGGCCTATCGCGGCATGGGCTCCCTGGGCGCGATGGCGCGCGGCTCGGCCGACCGCTATTTCCAGCAGGAGGTGCGCGACCAGCTCAAACTCGTGCCCGAAGGTATCGAGGGCCAGGTGCCCTACAAGGGCCCGGTCTCGGCCATCCTGCACCAGCTCGTCGGGGGGTTGCGCGCCGGGATGGGCTATACCGGCAATCCGACCATCGCCGCGATGCACGAGAACTGCGAATTCCAGCGCGTCACCGCGGCGGGCATGCGCGAGAGCCATGTCCATGACGTGGCGATCACGCGCGAGGCGCCGAATTATCCGGCGCAAGGCAGCTAGGCCATGCGGGCCGGTATGACGGCATGACGCCGGGCGCGCGCCTGCAGGCGGCGATCGAGGTTCTCGAGACCATCGAAGGGGAGGGCGGCGGCGCGGCGGACCGCACCCTCGGCGCCTATTGCCGCGCGCGCCGCTTCATGGGCTCCAAGGATCGGGCCGCGTTGCGCGAGCGGGTCTATGGCTTGTTGCGGCGGCGCGCCCGGCTCGACTGGTGGTTGGCCAGGGTCCGCGCGGCGAGCGGCTCGATACGCGGCCGGGCGCTGGCCGATCTCGCCCTCCAGGACGGGCTCGACGCGGCGGCGGCGGCGTCCCTGCTGACGGACGGCCCCTATGCCCCGGGCGCGCCGACCGAGGCCGAAGCCGCCTGCCTCGCCGCGCTCGCCGGCCAGACCTTGGATCATCCGGACCAGCCGCCGGCCGTCGCCGCCGAGTGGCCCGCCTGGCTCGGCCGCGCGCTGGACCGCTATGGGGTGGCCGAAGCGCGGGCCCTGAACCTTCCGGCCCCGGTCGATCTGCGGGCCAATGGTCTCAAGGGCGACCGAGATTCGGCCCTTGCCGCCCTGGCGGCCGAGGGATTGGCAGCCGAAGCCACGCCGTTTTCGCCCTGGGGCCTGCGCGTAGCCCCGCCAGCCCCGGTCGAGCGCACGGTGGCCTGGCGCGACGGGCTGGTCGAGGTGCAGGACGAATCCTCCCAGATCGCCGCCCTGCTGACGGATGCCCGGCCCGAGATGGCGGTGCTCGATTTCTGCGCGGGCGCCGGGGGCAAGACCCTGGCCCTGGCCGCCGCGATGGAGAACCGGGGCAGCCTCGTCGCGTCCGATCCCGACGTGCGGCGTCTTTCGCGGATGAGGGTCCGGCTGGAGCGGGCGGGCGCGGATCTCGTCGAGACCTTGGCGCCAGACCGGCTGGCGGGGCGGGAGGCCGGGTTCGACCGGGTGCTCGCCGATGCGCCCTGCAGCGGCGTGGGAGTCTGGCGCCGCCATCCCGAATCCAAATGGCGCCTCGATATGGCGGTGCTGGAACGCTACCGCGCGACCCAGGCCAAGGTGCTCGATTCGGCGGCCGTGTTCGTCAAGCCCGGCGGTCGCCTGATCTACGCCAC
This sequence comes from Rhodospirillaceae bacterium, assembly GCA_018699755.1. Taxonomy (GTDB): domain Bacteria; phylum Pseudomonadota; class Alphaproteobacteria; order CADEGL01; family CADEGL01; genus JABIRQ01. The sequence continues at coordinate 6,143 of JABIRQ010000094.1, forward strand.
CTGCTCCCTGCTTGAGGAGGAGAACGAGGCCCAGGTCTCGGCCTTCCTGAAACGGATCGAAGGCTTTGCGCCCGTGCCGGTCGCCGCGGTCTGGAGCGATGTTCTGTCCGGTCCCGCGCCCGCCGAGGGCGACACCCTGACCCTTACCCCTGGCCGGCACGGCACCGACGGCTTCTTCGTGGCGATCATGGAGCGTAAAGGGTGAGCGGACGGGCGTCCGCCGATCCGCCCGCGCCCATCCGGCCTGCGGGGCTGGACGATGCCGAGGCGATGGCGCGGATCTATATCGAGACCTGGCGCAGCGCCTATCCCGGACTCCTCGCGGACCGCGTTCTGCTCGACCTGTCGCCCCCACGGCAGCAGGCCCTCTGGGCCGAGGTCGCGACGCGGGGCGGCGATTCGATCGTCCTGGTCGCGGAGGACGAGGGCGGCGCGGTCGCGGGGTTCGTTTCGGCCGGCCCGGCGCGGCCTCGGGTTCCGGGGTTTCGGGGCGAGGTCTTCACGCTCTATGTCGATCAGGACCTCCAGGGGCGGGGCCATGGCCGGGCGCTGCTCGCCGGCGCCTTCGCGCGCCTTGTCGCGCACGGGCTTTCGCCCGCCATCCTGTGGGTTCTGACGGAGAATCCGGCGCGTTTCTTCTACGAGCATGTCGGCGGACGGATCGTCGGGCGGCGGCATGACCGCCTGGGCGGACAAAGCCACGAAGAGCGCGCCTATGGCTGGGACGACCCGGCCGCCGCCGTCGCGCCCGGCGGCGTTTGTTCGTTCCGACGAAATCCGATAAGAGACCGCCCATGACGGACCGCATCCTGATCCTCGATTTCGGCTCCCAGGTCACCCAGCTCATCGCGCGGCGAGTGCGCGAGAGCGGCGTGTATTGCGAAATCCATCCTTTCAACAAGGTGGACGCGGCCTTGCTGCGGGACTTCGCGCCCAAGGCGGTTATCTTGTCCGGCGGCCCAGCCTCGGTGATCGGCGAGGACACGCCGCGCGCCCCCCAGGAGATCTTCGAGCTGGGCAAGCCCGTGCTCGGCATCTGCTACGGCCAGATGACCATGGCGGCGCAGCTCGGCGGGCGGGTCGAGAACGCGACCCACCGGGAGTTTGGCCGCGCCTTCGTCGACGTGCTGGAGGACAGCCCCCTGTTCGAGGGGGTCTGGCCCCGTGGCTCCCGCGACCAGGTCTGGATGAGCCATGGCGACCGGGTGATCGAACTGCCGGCCGGTTTCCGCACCATCGGGGTGTCGGAGAACGCGCCCTTCGCGGCCATCGCCGACGAATCCCGGCGCTTCTACGGGCTGATGTTCCATCCCGAGGTGATGCACACGCCCAAGGGCGCGGAATTGATCGCCAATTTCGTCCACCGCATCGCCGGCTGCACAGCCGATTGGACCATGGCGGCCTTCAAGGACCATGCGATCGCGGCGGTCCGCGCCCAGGTCGGCGACGGCAAGGTGATCTGCGGCCTGTCGGGCGGGGTCGATTCCTCCGTCGTCGCGGTCCTGCTGCACGAGGCGATCGGCGACCAATTGACCTGCGTCTTCGTCGATCACGGCCTGATGCGCGCGAACGAAGCGGCCGAGGTCGTGGACCTGTTCCGCGACCATTACAACATTCCCCTCGTCCACCGGGACGCGGAGGAGATGTTCCTCGGCAAGCTGGACGGGGTCGAGGACCCGGAGAAGAAGCGCAAGGTCATCGGCGCGACCTTCATCGACGTCTTCGAGGAGGAGGCCAAGCGCATCGGCGGGGCTGAGTTCCTGGCCCAGGGCACCCTCTATCCCGACGTGATCGAAAGCGTGTCCTTCACCGGCGGGCCCAGCGTGACGATCAAGTCGCACCACAATGTCGGCGGCCTGCCCGAGCGCATGAACATGAAGCTGGTCGAGCCCCTGCGCGAATTGTTCAAGGATGAGGTGCGCGTTCTGGGCCGCGAACTCGGCCTGCCCGACGCCTTCGTCGGCCGTCATCCCTTTCCGGGGCCCGGCCTGGCGATCCGCGTGCCGGGCGCGATCTCTCGCGACAAGCTGGAAATCCTGCGCCAGGCCGACGCGGTCTATCTGGAC